>JBKPQD010000257.1:0-4001 GCA_046733915.1 Chloroflexota bacterium | reverse complement strand
GAGCAAAGGACTATCCATAGGCAGCGGTTCAGGCTCGGTGACATCCAATCCGGCGGCGAAGATGAGATTCTCCTTCAGCGCGTGATAAAGCGCGTCTATGTCCACGACCGGACCGCGCGCCGTATTGATCAGTACTGCAGTGGATTTCATCTTCGAGAGAGCTTGTGCATCAATCAAGTGATATGTCGCCGGTGTCAACGGGGTGTGCAGTGAGACGAAATCCGATTCTTTAAGTAAGGTCTCAAAATCTACGCGGTTAGCGTTGTAATCGGAACTAGACTCCCTCTCTGACGGGTCATAATAAATCACCCGCATGTCAAATCCCATCGCCCGGCGCGCCACAGCTTTGCCGATGCGTCCAAAGCCCACCAGCCCAAGTGTTGCGCCTTTCATTTCCGTGCCGAGTAGCAATATGGGACCCCACGTTTTCCATTTACCCTCACGCACATAGCGATCCGCCTCGATCAGGCGACGTCCTGCCGCCATCAGCAATGCAAACGCAAAATCTGCAGTTGCATCTGTGAGTACATCAGGGGTATTGCCGACGGGGATTTTGCGCGCGGTCGCGGCTTGTACGTCGATGTTGTCATAGCCAACGGCATGGTTGCTGATCACCTTCAATTGCTTGCCTGCCGCATCCATGACTTCGCCATCGATTTTGTCGGTCAACAAGGTGAGCAGACCTTCCACACCGTGCACCCGTTTCAATAATTGCTCACGGCCGGGTGGTAATTCCTCTTCCCATAGATCTACTTCACAAAACTCCCGGATCCTATCCAACCCTTTATCGGGAATCACTCTTGTCACAAATACCTTTGGTTTCGACATCATTGCTCCGCAAATTGTTTCTGTTATGATAACAGAAATGGATGTAAATCGATTCGCCACCCATAGCTTGCGGGACGCGCGTATTTTGCGTATTCTGTCTGCAGCGATCGAGGCAGTGGATCCTTATGTCGCCGTTCAAAACAATCTGCCTGGATTGGAGGGAATGGGTCGTTTATTTGGATTGGGGATTGGGAAGGCTTCCATTCCTATGATGGACGCGCTCGCCGAACGAGTGTCGCTTGCAGGCGGAGTCGCCGTCACTAAATTCGCGCCGCGTGGGATCACCCCTGGGTACAGCATTATCGAAGGCGGACATCCCGTTCCGGACGCGCGCTCGCTCTACGCGGGTGAAAAAGTTTTGGAGTTCGTTTCTTCGTTGCACGAAGAGGATACCCTCGTCTGTTTGATCTCCGGTGGTGGATCCGCGCTGGTGACGTCACCTTATGTCCCCTTAGAAGATCTACAAGATCTGACCTCTTTACTGTTAGCCAGCGGCGCTCGCGTGGACGAGATCAATACCCTGCGACGACAGCTTGACCAAGTCAAAGGTGGAGGAGTCGCCCGCGCCACAAAAGCAAACATCGTAAGCTTGATTCTTTCCGATGTTATTCGGAACCCGTTGGAAGCCATTGCCTCCGGACCGACAGTTCGTGACCCCACATCGAGGCAGGATGCTTTTAATATTTTGAAAAAATATCATCTTGAGAAAAAAGTGCCAGATTCTGTTCTTGAGGTGTTGCTCAATGATAGAAAGCTCATCGCCAAGGATGACGGCCGGGGCGAGAATGAAGTTCGAAATATCATCATTGGCGATAATGAACTTGCCTCACGTGCCGCATGGAAGCAAGCCGAACATGAAGGCTTTCACGCAGAAATACTGATAAATGATTTACAAGCAGAAGCGCGTGAAGCGGGTTCGATGTTCGCTCGGAGGCTGCGCCACGAGTTCCATAAGCGTTCACGTCCGTTTTGCTTAATTGCCGGGGGTGAGACAACGGTTACGGTGAAGGGACAGGGGAAGGGTGGCAGGAATCAGGAACTGGCACTGAGCGCCGTAAATGAATTGCGCGGATTGGACGATGTCATGCTCGTCGCGCTGGCAACCGATGGAGACGACGGTCCTACCGACGCGGCCGGCGCGGTGGTGACGGGCAAATCCGCGCAAAGGGCTGAGTCGCTGGGGTTGGAGGCGGCCGACTATTTATCCCGAAATGATGCGTATTCTTTTTTCCAAGCGCTGGACGATCTAATCAAAACGGGTCCGACGGGGACAAACGTCAACGATTTGATTTTCCTGTTCGCTATCTGAGCGTGTCTTCGATCATCTGTCCTAACAAAGCGCTTTCCAGCTCCTTGTATCCACGGAAGCAACTGTCCTGGCGGATAATAACTATTTAAAAACGCTCAGTCTATATAAGCACTTTTTGCACCATGCGCGTCGACAACTCCCTTACATGGTTGTTAGGCTACCACACAAATACTTTATAAAGAATAAAATACGATTCGCCGATGGGACTTGCATTTGTGCCTTAAACAGATCGATGTCCTCACAACATATATCAATCGATTGTGCTTTCTTTATAAAGGCGCGATGCGGTGGATTGAGCAGATGTTTACAAAGCGGCTTGCTAAGGTTCAGGAACCAGGAGAAGAAAGATATGTCTAAGAAAACCTCGTACAGTTTTATGGTGTCGCTCATGATTATGGCGACTGTACTTTCGGCTTGTACTCCGAATGTGGCAACGCCGCAAGCCACCCAGATTCCAAATGAATCTCCCACCGCGGCGCCAAGCATATCTGGTTCCGTTGGGGTCATTTTGCCAACGCAGGACGAACCGCGTTGGATTCAGGATGAGACCCGCTTCAAGAATGCTTTTACCAAAGCTGGCTACGAGGTCGAGATTTTGTTTAGCGAAGGTAACTCGGTCAAAGAGAAATCTAATGTCGATTCCCTGATCGCCAAGGGTATCAAAGTGCTCATCATCTGTCCGCAGGACGGTATCGCCGCCGCAGAAGCAGCAGAAGCCGCTCACGCGGCAGGTGTCAAAGTGATTGCGTACGACCGTCTAATTCTCAACACCGATGCAGTCGATTACTATGTTACCTTCGATAGCCTTGCCGTGGGTGCAGCGCAGGCAGAATACTTAGTGAATCATGCTACCGGTAGTGGCAACCCGCTATATTTATATGCGGGTGCAGCCTCCGACAATAATGCTTTCCTGTTTTTCGAAGGCTCCTGGAATGTGCTACAACCGAAGCTCGCAGATGGCAGTTTCGTGATTAAGAACTCAAGCGAAGCAGCAGCTCTGAAGGACAAGGCAACTTTAAGCCATGATGAGATGAGCAAGATCATCGATGAGATCACCACAAATTGGGATGCCAATACGGCTAAGAAACTGGCACAAGCCAATCTGGCTGCCGGGACGGCTGCGGATAAGGGCGATGTATTCATCCTAGCTCCGAACGATGGAACGGCTCGCGCTGTGGCAGATGCCTTCACAGCGGATCCCGATGTAACCAGCTACGTCGTGACTGGTCAGGACGCAGAAATAGATTCTATACAATACATTATTGATGGCAAGCAATCCATGACCGTATTGAAGGATGTGCGCACTCTGGTCGCCGATGCAATCAGTGCGGCAATTGCCTATCTTGAAGGCAACACACCTCCAGAGACCAATACCTATAACAATGGCAAGATCGATGTACCTGCCAAACCATCCGAAGTCATTTCAGTCGATAAGGACAACATCCGAACGACGGTGATCGATACCGGCTACTGGCCGGCCAGTGACTTTACGGGTCTACCATAAGTCATTGCATGCAGGAGATTGCTAATTTGCTCAATACATTGTTAAGGGTGTTGTAGTTGCTATACTTTGACCCCTGACCTTTCCATTTGAATCCGCGAAAAATTATTGTGCTTATATTCATCTGAATGGCTTCACCAGAAGCCATTTTTGTTTACTTGTGTCCGACGGTAGCTAAATAAACAGGCTTTGTAATCACTCGCTGACTATTAATTTATTCATCTTATAATTACATGGACAGACCAAATGGAACTGGGTTTCATTTAACAATGGATAAACATTAATGTAGGGCATCAGGGAATAAGACGGCTGGCAATTGATCAATAATGTTTTTCCGAATGGAGTATCCTCATTACAAATAGG
>JBKPQD010000256.1:0-2262 GCA_046733915.1 Chloroflexota bacterium | reverse complement strand
TTTTGCTCCGCCTTTATTGGGAGCCATTACCACGAGCATGGTACGGCCTTCCATCTGGGGTGGGACTTCAATCGAAGCGACATCCGACAAGGCGGTGGCGATCTCCTTCAGGTCTTCGAGGGCGATCTCGGGGTAATCCATCTCGCGGCCGCGGAACTTGATGGTGACTCGGACTTTATGTCCTTGCAGCAGCCAGCGGCGGGCGTCGTCTACCTTGAAACCGCGGTGGGCTTCATTCGTCTTCGGGCGCAGGCGGATTTCCTTGACCTCGATCTTGGTCTGGGATTTCTTCGCCTCACGGTCCTTTTTTGCCCGTTCGTAGATAAACTTGCCATAATCAATGACACGACAGACAGGCGGATTTGCATTCGGTGAGACTTCGACCAGGTCTAACTCGGCGTCGCGTGCAATCTGGAGAGCCTGGCGGATCGGTACTACACCGACATTGCCGCCATCCGGCCCGATCAGGCGGACCTCCGCGACGCGGATGCCCTCATTGACTCGGAATTCTGATGTGCTGATAAGTTGCTCCTCTTTGAAAACAGTTGACCAGCCCGTGGCTGGTTTTTTAGCGGACAGATAATACCATGAAGGCGCGGGAATCGTCAATAAACGGGAGGTTTTCATGGGAATCTAGCCTACCCTTTTTAAGGATGATCGTATTCTCGGCAGGGAGACAAACGACGATTTCGATGATTATAAAAACGGAGAGCATGTGCTCTCCGTTTTTGGTTACTATAACTCCGGCGCTCTTCTTGCAATACGATCCTTTGCGCGCGCCATGAATTCGCCGAGCGGAATATTGTTTTGCTGGCTGCCGTCGCGCACACGCAGCGATACCTGCTCCGCTTTCATTTCATTTTCACCGACCACAAGCATGTAAGGCACTTTCATCAGCTGCGCTTGGCGAATCTTGGCATTCATACGCTGGGCGCTGATGTCGGCGTGGGCACGTACACCGCCTTCATGTAATTGCTTGACTATGCCCTGTGCATATTCATTCTGCCCGTCCGTAATGGGGATGACGCGCACCTGCTCAGGCGAAAGCCAGACCGGGAAGTTGCCGGCATAATGCTCAAGCAAAAAGCCGATCATGCGCTCGTGCGTAGAGAGTGGCGCCCGATGGATACAAAGAGGAACTTCTTCATTGCCTTCGCGGTTCGTGAACTTTAGATCGAAGCGCTCGGGGACGGCGAAATCGACCTGATTCGTCATCAGCGAAAATTCCCTGCCGATCGCGCTCCAGACTTGGACATCGATCTTCGGGCCGTAGAACGCGGCTTCGTCTTCAGCTTCCACGTAAGGCACATTGCCTCTGTTCATGGCACGACGAACCATTTCTTCTGTCTTCAGCCACAGGCGTTCATTATCCACATACTTCTTGCCAAGGCCCGATTTGGCATGCAGCGATAAGCGCATCACATATTTTTCGATTCCAAATAGCACAAAGTATTTGCGATACATATCTACGACAGCCAGGAATTCATCCTCGAAATGATCTTCTGACACGTAGATGTGAGCATCGTTCATTTGCATCGAGCGCACGCGCATCAAGCCGAACAGCTCTCCGGATTTTTCATAGCGGTAGCACGTGCCGTATTCGGCGAGGCGAATCGGCAGGTCGCGATAGGAACGACCCTTGGAGCCAAAGATCTTGTGGTGGAATGGGCAGTTCATTGGCTTGACGTAGTACTTCACGCCTTCGAGTTCCATGGGTGGATACATACTCTCGGCATAGTAGGGCAGATGACCGGAGCGCAGGAACAAATCTTCCTTCGTCAGGTTCGGCGTGCGAACACGCAGATAGCCAGCCTGGTCTTCTACTTCCTTGGCTAGCTTTTCGAGCTCTTCGATCATCACCCCGCCGTTCGGCAGCCAGAGGGGCAAGCCCGGACCCACTTCGTCGTCGAACATGAAGATTTCCAGCTCCTTGCCGAGCTTGCGGTGATCGCGCTTCTTCGCCTCTTCCAACTGCCAGAGGTAGTCCTTTAGCTGTTGTGCGTTTTCCCACGCCGTGCCGTAGATGCGCTGGAGCATCTTGTTGTGCTCGTCGCCGCGCCAGTAGGCGCCGGCCACGTTGAGCAGCTTGAGCGCGCGCGGGTCGATCTCGCTCGTGTCGGCGACATGCGGGCCGCGGCACAGGTCCTCGAACGGGCCCTGGCGATACGTCGAGATCGGCACGCCGCCCTCGACCTTGTTGCCGTACTCGTCGAGCTGCCCGGCGGCCAGGCCGTCGATCAGCTCGAGCTTGTAGGGCTGGTC
>JBKPQD010000255.1:0-1738 GCA_046733915.1 Chloroflexota bacterium | reverse complement strand
CCTGGGGTCGCTCGCAATCGTCTCCATTCTTATTTATCAGCTCTGGCGCACACAGCAGACCTCTCTGCGGTTCAGTGCGAACCTGATGCTGGTATCTTTTTTATTCCATGGAATCGTTCTGATGGTCAGAACGATCAGCATGATTCTACATCCCCTGCAGGACACGTCCAGTCTGAGTCCCGTGCAATCTGCCACCTATCTTCTCTCGTTCGCGCTCAGTTTCTTTTGGTCCATGGGCTTTATCCTGATGGTAAGCCAGCGCCTGCGAAACGACTTGATGGAAGTAGCGACCGTGGATGTGCTGACTCGAATTCCAAATCGCCGGGCGACACAAGGGTTCCTCGAGAAGGAGCTTTCCCGAGCGCAGAGGGAGGAAAGCGAATTTTCTGTGCTGTTGATCGATATCGATAATTTCAAGCAGGTGAACGACCTTTGGGGTCATTCCTTCGGTGACCATGTTTTGGTAACAACAGCAGAGATCCTGCAATCTATGATCCGTAAACAGGATTGGGTCGGTCGCTGGGGTGGTGAAGAATTTCTGATGATCGTAACGGGGAATTGCGATGCAGAGGCACTGGCAGAGAGAGTGCGACGTGAAATTGCCCATGCCAGATATCGTCATGATTCCACCTCATTTGGTATCACGATCAGCATTGGAGTTGCTTGTTCCAGACAGTCCGATCAAATCGATCCAATCCTCAAGAATGCCGATATCGCACTGTATAGTGCGAAACGAACGAAAAACGCTGTCCAGGTGGCAAATTAGCAAGAGACTGGCTCTACACTTTTATAGGGATGCAGTGGGCAAAGTGATTATCGCAGCAGACAGTTGACCTCGTCCCTGAAATTTGCTACTATACAATTACGTTGACATTAAGAAACATTGCAGGTCTGCGGGGAAACCAGAATCTGTTTGCTTGGAAGAAAGATGTGTTCCGGAAAGGAGGTGCCTCGCACCTGAATCGAACCTTCTTGCTTTCGCATCCTGTCCGTTCAAATAAATTTGTACGTCAAGGAGAATGAAATGTCCAAGCAGTTCCTTCGAGTCGTTCTGACTGGTTTTCTTGCCTTGCTTCTTGCATTTGGGGGAAGTACTATGGTTTCGGCGGCACGTCCAACGCCCACGCCTCCGCCCGGTAACGCGACGCCGATCCAGATCTTCGGCGCCTGGCATTGCGGCAACCATTACTGTGACTGGAGCCTCGTCCGCGACATGACTGAGTTCGACAACGCCAATCACTGGCTGATCGACCGCGGCAATGGGCAGCCTTCGGTCAACCTGGTCGTTCTGAGCTTTGTCAACCCGCTCAAGATGCTCAACCGCACCGACACCGGCCTCAATGGGATGATTCCTGCCGGGATGACGCAGTCCGTGGTCGATTACTTCAAGAGTCGCGGGATTCGGGTCATGCTCTCGATCGGCGGCATCACCTACACCGACGATTGGGACGCGGCTTTAACGCAAAACGCCACCCAATTGGGTTTGAACGCCGCAGCGATTGCCCAACTCATGGGCGTCGGCATCGAGATTGATTACGAGAACAGCAGCGCTCCGAACGTTCCTGCGCTCCAGCAATTTATCAGCGCATATCGCTCGCAACTTCCCTATGATGCCACCGGAACCAATCATGCCGCCCGTCTGACCATCGACGTTGCTGCGGGGGACCGCTGGCTGATTGAACTCAACCGCTACGCCACCCAATACTGGCTGACGACGTCGAATCCCGTTTTAGATTAC
>JBKPQD010000254.1:0-2433 GCA_046733915.1 Chloroflexota bacterium | reverse complement strand
CGGGGGACAAAATACCGCTTTGTTGGGCCCTGTCCTGCTCATGCAATCTGCTCAAAGATATCTTCGTACATGACTGGAATACGCAGAGTACTCCTTACCATAGTGCTTCTTCAAATAATCTTCTTCACGTAATACTTGCCGGTGGAATAGCCATACACCGGCACACAAATAAAGTAGGATCATCCAATTTGGGAAGATCAGGAATTGACCCAGCAGGATAAGCGCAAATGCCGTATAAATGGGATTACGACTAAAAGCAAAAACTCCAGTCGTAATCAGTTGGTCGGGATGTTCTATATCAATGCCAACACGAAAACTCTGCCCAAACGAAATCAGACTCCACAATAACAACGCTAATCCTGCCAGGCAAAAGAAAATACCAATCCATGCAATTGTCTCAGAATGGAAGAATTGCTGGCTGCTCACGCTCGGCAAATGGAACGCATGGGCAAACACAAGATAGAAAAAGAAAAGAGCAAAAGGTGGAATCAAGAAATCCGTCTTGTCGATTTTCCCGAAATTCACTGCCTCTATGCCCCGTCTTTTCAGCATGAAGACACGAGTCAAGACCATTCCAAGCATGAGAACGATTGTCAGCGCTGCGAAGTATCTTGGCACCATAACTCTCCATCCTAAAAGTGATTTTGCACGAGCCCCAGGTCCTAGGCGAAGGCTCTTCGCCTAAGCACCTTCCTATTGCATTATACGCCTTCGAAAAGGTATCATAGCTGCCTGTAAGAAAAACGCCTGCGGGCTTTTCGAGCCCATGGGGTCTCTTAATCGATAATAAAGAAAATCTCCCGCCGGTTATCCGGCGGGAGACCTGTTTTTCTACTTTCCAGTCTCTACTTTTGGCTCCCCATACAACTTGCGATGCACCACGCTCAACGCTCGCACCTGCTCGGCGGCGTGATACGACGATCGCACCAGCGGATTCGACTCTACCCACTGGAAGCCGATCTCCTTGCCGTAGTCGCGCAGCTCGGCAAATTCTTCCATCGTGTAATAGCGCGAGATGGGCATGTGCTTCTTGCTCGGCTGCAGGTATTGACCGATGGTCAGGATGTCCACGCCCCAAGAGCGCTGGTCGCGCATCACGGCTTTGATCTCGTCCATCGTTTCGCCGAGTCCCACCATGATGCCGGATTTGGTCAGCACCTCGGGGTCAAGTTTCTTGGCGTTGGATAAGGTCGCGGCGGCCCACTCGTAGTTATCCTGCGGTTGGACGGCCTTGAACAGCCGCGGCACGGTCTCCACGTTGTGGTTCAGAATCTCGGGGCGGGCGTCCATGACGATCTTCAGCGCTTCGACCGAGCCCTTGAAATCGGGGATGAGCACTTCGATGGAACAGCCCGGCAGCAATTCACGGATTCGGCGAATGACCATTGCAAAGATCGGCGCGCCGCCATCGCGTCGTTCGTCGCGGTTCACGGATGTAATGACCGCGTGCTTCAGTTCCATGGCTTTGACAGCCTGTGCCACGCGTTCGGCTTCGCCCCAATCCAACAGCCCCGGCTTGCCATGTTTGATATCGCAGAAGGCGCAAGTACGGGTACAAACATCACCAAGCATCAAAAAAGTCGCCGTGCCGCTGCCCCAGCATTCACCGAGGTTCGGACACATCGCTTCTTCGCAGACGGTATGAAGCTCTTTTTTCCGCATCAACCCGTGCAGCCACTCATACGTCTCGCCGGAGGGGGCGCGCACCTTGATCCATTCGGGGCGGCGCAACGGGCGGACGTCGGCTTCGGGGATGACACGGTCTCTTGTGGGTGTAACAGACATAATCCTCATTCTGTCATTGCCCCGCAGACATCGCACCTTGCCCCGGCATTCGCCGGGCTGCAGGTGAAGCAGGCGGAGTAATGAGATGCTATTTTACTTTATCTTTCTCACTTTCAATCGTAAACCTTTCACTTCGACGACTTCCACTTTGTCGCCCTTACCGATCTTCTCGGACCCGGGGATCGGCTCAGCGCTCCACAGTTCCGACTCTAACTGGACTTGACCACCGGTCTCTCCCACGGATGTGCGCGCCGTTCCCATTTTTCCCACGACGGCTTCTGTTCCCATGCGGAACGGCACGTGGGTCGTGCGCAGCGCCAGCATCAGAATGCTGAAGAAGGCTGCTCCCAGGAAGATGCCAAATCCAATGATGAGAGGTACAGATACACGCTGGAACTGCGGGACACTCGCCGAATTAAACAAGACAAGCGCACCAATAATAAACGCGGCTACGCCCGCGCTGGTCAGTGCTCCGTGCGTTGGCGCTTTGATATCCAGGATGAATAAGACGAATGCCGTCACCAGGAAGATGACGCCAAACCAATTGACGGGCAGGATGCCCAGCCCATAGGTTGCCAGCGCCAGGCAAACCACACCGACAAATCCCGCCACCCAGCCACCGGGACTCGAGATCTCGATCAGCAGGGC
>JBKPQD010000253.1:0-3022 GCA_046733915.1 Chloroflexota bacterium | reverse complement strand
GTGCCAAAGGGAAAATTCCTCCGAACGTGCCGCAAGATGGAATGGTGGCGACCGCCATCCAGCACGGCGGTGAGATCGTGGATATGTAAAGACCGATCTCACTTTAAGTTTCGATTTTCAAGATCCAGTACGGAAAGAATGAGGTATTCTTATGGCGAAAGGATTTAATAAAGGCCCGCAAATGGGCGGTGGGGGAATGATGGCCCAGTTGCAAAAGATGCAGCAGCAACTGGCGGAAGCACAGGCTAAGCTCGCTGAAGAAACGGTCACAGCCACAGCAGGTGGCGGCGCAATCAAAGTCACAATGACAGGCGATCAGAAGTGCCGTTCCGTGGAAATCAACCCGGATTTTCTCAAGGATATGGATGCGGAGATGCTCCAAGATCTTGTTCTCTCGGCTGTCAATATGGCCCTCGACCAATCTCGTGCCCTTGCGGAACAAAGATTGGGACCACTCGCGGGTGGTTTACCCTTCTAGTGTATGAAACTTGGCGTTTCAGAGCTTGCAATTCTGGCTTGTTGGGGTTCCTCAATCCTGATTGTGGTTGGTACTCTCATTTATTTAATTGTCAAAAAGGTAAAGAAAAACTAACTTATGCTTTTACCCGAATCGATTCAATCCGTAATAAATTCCTTGGAACGATTGCCGGGAATCGGACCAAAATCTGCTTCCAGGTTGGCGTTCTATCTCTTGCGCGCGCCGGATGAGGTATCACAAGATTTATCCACAGCGCTGGCAAACTTAAAGGCAAAGACGGCATTTTGTCAGGAATGTTTCAACATCACAGAAGCTGGACATGAACGATGCGAAGTATGTGAGTCATCACGGCGAGATGGAAGCCTTGTATGCGTTGTGGAAGAGGCATTAGACGTCCTTGCGCTGGAACGCACGGGGGGCTTCGAAGGCAAATACCATGTATTGCAGGGAGTTTTATCGCCCATTGAAGGAATCGGTCCGGACGATCTAAAGATTAAACAATTGATCGCCCGCGTAGCGAGCGGTGGTATCAAGGAAGTGATCCTGGCTACTAATCCCAGTATGGAAGGGGATGCCACTGCCCTTTACTTGCGTCAACAGCTGGAGCCGTTGGGCGTAAAAGTCACCCGGCTGGCGCGTGGCTTACCGGTGGGCGGCGATCTGGAATATGCAGATCAGAATACATTGTTGCGAGCTTTATCTGGAAGACAGGAAATGAATTGATCAGACAGTCACCTTGAAGGTGACTGTCTGATTTTAGAACATGAAAATTACGATCCTTACCTACGGTTCGCTCGGCGATGTGCAGCCGTTTATTCCGTTATCCCGTGGATTGATGTCACGCGGACATTTAGTCAAACTAGTGGCACCATCGCGCTTTAAAACTCTAGCACAAGAACATGAAGTTGATTTTATACCGTTGGTTGGCGAACCTGCAGAGTTGAGTAAGCGCATGAACGATTCCGGTCAGAATTTTGTCAAAATAGTTCGCGAACTCATGAACCATGCGATTGAAATAGGAGCGGATGTTCTCCGTCAAACGGAGGAAGCTTGCAAAGATGCTGATCTAATTATTCATACTTTTATGCATGCGATGGGTGCTCATACACTGGCAAGAGAAATGAATATTCCTGATGTGCATGTGCAACTGTTTCCGATGTTTGCTTCTACAGGGGACTATCCAAATGTAACTCTGCCTAATTTAAAATTGCCAACGATCAACCGATGGACTCATACGATCTCCCGTTTAATAACAGTCTGGTCTGCCCGCATTGGATTTGAACAAATACGTCGTCGGGCAAATCTGCCGAAACGAAAGCTTTATTCCCCTTTTGACCATAACCCGTATCGGCTGCCGACCCCGATCCTGTGTGCGTGGAGCCCCAGTGTTCTGTCACCTTCGAAGGATTGGAGATCAAATGTTCATTGCACGGGATATTTCTTTGACGATTCGCACATAAACTATCAACCGACAGTTGCGTTACAGAAGTTTCTTGATGAAGGTGAGCCTCCCGTTTGTATTTCGTTTGGAAGTATGGTAAATCGACATGCGGGAAACATCGCTCGAATTGCTTGTGAGGCGTTAAGACAAACAAACAATCGCGGAATAATTCTGTCTGGTTGGAGCAGCATCACGTACCCGTCATCGAACGACCTTCTGTACTTGAATGCTGTTCCACATCAATGGTTGTTGCCGCGCTGTAAATTGGTCATCCATCACGGTGGGGCAGGGACAACATCAGCCGGCTTGCGGGCAGGAATTCCAAGCATTGTGATTCCATTCACAGCCGATCAACCATTTTGGGGAAATCGGGTCCATGATCTTGGAGCAGGGCCAAAACCTATCTCAGTCAAAAAGCTTTCGGTGAAAAACTTAACTCGCGCGCTGAATGAAGCAAATGACCAAGATATTCGTCCGCGCGCCCAGGATATTGGTAAAACACTGAGAAATGAAGATGGAACTGGAAAAGCTATCGAAATCATCGAAAAACATTCTAATAAATTTCAAAGATCATAACTACCGGATGTTAACGGAGTTCATGGTATCATCCTGCAGTTCTGAAAATAGTGTGGATGGAAAGGTCAAATCAAGACCGGTCTACAAGGAAAGCCCTGTTGTTAAGGCGAGTTGTCTGATAACTCTTGACAGATCGAACCAAATACGTATAATCAGCGTTCGCAGCACAAGGCGAATATGAAGGTCAGAAATGACCGAACATATGGTAAGAACCATTTCTCAAGATTAGTTGTCTGATAACCCTTGACAAATCGACATAGATGCATATAATTACCATTCGCCAGTACATATAGTAAGATCTCGTCCCCCTGACAGATCAATGAAAACTGAGTAACAGTCTCTAGTCAGAGACACAAGCCTGTGGGTTTTGCAGTCTGACGAGCCGATGTCGAAAGACAAAAGACATCGGTGTTTTTGTCTGTTTATCCCTTGACAGGCCAAAGTGGTGCGAGTAAAATCCAGCCCGCTTTGAACCCCGAACTTTAACAACTGAACAGTGATAGGAAGCAACAACTCTGTCGATCCAG
>JBKPQD010000252.1:0-4420 GCA_046733915.1 Chloroflexota bacterium | reverse complement strand
GTCATGAAGGATGGCAAGTTGGTGGGGATCGTCTCGGAGCGAGATTTGCTCAATGCATCCCCCTCCCCTGTTACGACCCTGAGCATTTGGGAGATGAATTATTTGATCAGTAAGGTCAAGGTTAGCCAGGTGATGTCAAAGAAAGTCATCGCAGTGGACCAGGATACGCCGATCGAAGAAGCCGCACGGATCATGGCAGATAAGAAGATCGGTGGTGTCCCGGTCGTCAGTGCCGGTAAAGTGGTTGGCATCATTACTGAAACCGATTTATTCAAGACCTTGCTTGAATTGATGGGTGCCCGCCAGAAGGCGTTACGCGTGACCGCCACAATTGAGGATAAACCTGGTCAACTCGCGCTATTGACAAAGGTGATTGCAAACTGCGGAGGCAACTTTGTTTCCTTCGGCATGTTCTCGGGTCCGGATGCGAACACTCGTGCGGTCACCTTCAAAGTGGAAGGGTTGACGAAGAACGCGATTAAGGAAGCATTGGACCCAATCGTCGTAAAATTCTGGGACATTCGTCAAAGCTAGTTTTTTCAGAAGCATACACGCTGCCGTTTGGCAGCGTGTATGCTTTAAGACGTAATTATCGTTAACCTCGGTGAGGATGCGATTTTCGACTCAGCAAAAAGCCACGGCCTCACAACCTTAAGAAATCAAATTTCTGCTTTATAATTTCAGCAGTGGGGTAAACAACAACGGTCAACACGATATCATCACGCTCATCGTTCATCTTTTGAAGACTGGAGGTCGGTATGATCAACCACATCCTCGTACCTTTGGATGGCTCATCTTTAGCAGAGTGCGTTCTACCCCATGTTTTGGCAATTGCTCCTGTCACCAATGCGCGTGTGACATTGATCCATGTGCTGGAGCATCCCGAGCACCAAAATGGCAACGCACCCATTGACCTGATGGGCTGGCATATGCATAAACAGGAGGTGCAATCGTACCTTGAAAATATGGCGGGACGGTTGCAGGAATCAGGACTGGATGTCTCACAGGTGATCCTGGAGGGGAAATCTGCCGAAAGTATTATCGAGTTTGCCCGCGGTAATGACGTGGACCTGATCGCACTGAGCACACATGGACGTACCGGGCTGACTGGCTGGAATGTCAGCAGCGTAGTTCAAAAGGTTCTGTTGCGAGCCTACCGGTCGATTCTGCTGGCAAG
This sequence comes from Chloroflexota bacterium, assembly GCA_046733915.1. Classification (GTDB taxonomy): domain Bacteria; phylum Chloroflexota; class Anaerolineae; order Anaerolineales; family Villigracilaceae; genus Defluviilinea. Next base: position 3,243 of record JBKPQD010000252.1, on the reverse strand, counting down.
AGCATACTCCGCTGCTCCCGAAGAGAAAGTGACTTACAAACGATTGTTTATCGGTACCGACGGCTCGGCTCGGGCAGAATTCATGTTACCTGTCGCGATCAGCCTGGCTCAGTATCATAAGTCCGAAATTGTAATCGGCACCGTCCTCCAAAAACCGCAGATCATCCAGCGTATGCCACTCTCCGAGAAAGATGCAAAGCTGATCAATCAGCTCGCCGAGAAGAATCAAAAAGTGGCGGCGCGTTATCATGAGCAAATTACGACGCAGCTTGCGCTAAAAGGTCTGAATATAAAGAGCACAGTTGTGGTTGCCGACCATGCCATTGGCGCACTGCACGATATGGTCGAAGAGCTAAAAGCGGACCTGGTCATTTTGGTCGCCCACGGCGAATCCGGGGAAAGACGCTGGCCCTATGGGAGCATCGCCACCAGTTTTATCGCTCAGGGTAATACGCCTCTGATGATCATGCAGGATCTTTCCGAGAACGATGTACTGCCTACGCATGCGGAACAGGCAATCCACGAAGGGAGAGGGCATTAACGCATGGTTCAAACCGCAACCCGAGTGGACCCAGTGCTCTTTTCACAGAGAGATCATTTGATATCTCTCCTAGCCGAAGAATTACGAGACAGTAAAGCGCGTAAAACTCCCTTCCGCATCCCCGCCCGGCTGAAAGAACTAAGTCTGTTCTTTCAGCAGGCATACGCCTATTTCAACCAACCCACACAGACTCAGGTCGCGATCTCGAATGCCTCGGAATGGCTGCTCGATAATTACCATGTGATCGAGCAGGCAATACACGTCGTGCAGGATGACCTGCCAGCGGACTATTATTCCCGCCTTCCGAAAACACCTGAAGGGTTGCCCCGCGTCTACATCATTGCGCTGGCAATCGATGAGGACGCGCCCAGGCTGGACGCAGAACAGATCCAAAGCTCGATCCAAACATTTCAGAAAACAACGGCGCTTAAAGTCGGTGAACTATGGGCGCTGCCCCTCCTGCTGCGCCTCTCCATCCTGGAAACATTGGCAGACGGGCTCGCAGAAATTACCAAGCACAAACTGAGCCCCCCACTGCAATCGCCCACATGGAACAGGATTAAGTCTGCAACGAATGGAACTGCCGCTGATGCGGAGACCAAGGTCATCAATTCGATCATCGATCTGCGGCTGATTGCTACCATCGAATGGAAAGAATTTTTCGAAGCGACGAGTGTCTTAGAGAAAATCCTTCGACGTGATCCCACAAACCTTTATACGCATTGTGATTTCGATACACGCAACCGGTATCGGAATGTTATCGAAGAACTCTCGTACAGCTCCCCTGTGGAAGAAAAAGAGGTGGCCGCCCAGGCGATCGCGCTCGCCGAAGCTGGCAGTACGATCCGTGAAAAGCACGTTGGATATTATTTGATTGCCGAGGGACGAACACAGTTAGAGCAACGAATCCATTTTCAGCCGTCGCCGCGCCTGCGCTTTATTACCTTTCTCCGCAGACATCCCACCTCTATCTATTTGGGAGCTATCGGTTTCCTCTGCCTCCTAATCCTCTCTGGAATTTTGTTTTATTTAATCGGTGCAGGAGCCACTGGTATTCCATTGGCGATTGCAGTGCTGTTGTCGATCATTCCTGTTTCGGTGTTGGCAGTTGATTTTGTAAACTGGCTCCTAGGTCTTATCCTTCCGCCCCAGACTCTGCCTAAATTGAATTTCGAAAGCGGCATCCCACTCCAGTATCGGACCATGGTGGTGATTCCAGCGCTCTTGGGTACGGAACGCGATATTGCCTTCCTGCTGCGCCAGATCGAGCTTCATTATGTTGCCAACACGGATCCCAATCTTTTCTTCGCGCTGCTCACAGATTTCGCCGACGCGCCCGAAAAGGAGTTACCCGAGGATGAGGCACTGATTACACAAGCCACGGCGGAGATCGATCGGCTGAATGAACGATATGGTATGGGCGAATACCGCCCGTTCTATCTCTTCCACCGCGAACGGCTGTGGAATGCTGGGGAAACGAGCTGGATGGGCTGGGAACGAAAGCGCGGAAAGCTGGAGGAATTCAACGAATTGCTGCAAGGCAGCCATGAGACCTCCTATAAATATCAGCATGGCGATCTGAGCATTCTGCCTTCGATTCACTTCGTCATCACCCTGGACGCCGACACCTGGCTGCCGCGCGAAAGCGCACGCCGACTAGTTGGAACGTTGGCACACGTGTTGAACCGCGCCGAATTTGATCTGGCTACCGGCGAGGTCAGGGCCGGATATACAGTACTCCAGCCTCGAGCGCAGGTTAGACCTGCAATTGTCAATCAATCTATATTTACGCGCGTGTACGCGGGCGACGCGATCATCGATCTATATTCGCGGGCGGTGTCAGATGTTTATCAGGATTTATTTGGAGAGGGAAACTTTGTCGGCAAGGGAATTTACGATGTGGATGCCTTCGAACAAAGCCTGCGCGACCGAGTGCCTGAAAATCATTTATTGAGTCACGATCTCTTCGAGGCCCTGCAGGGGTCGTGCGGATTGGTCAGCGACATCGTGCTATTTGAGGATTATCCACCGCACTATGTTGCTTACACTGATCGGTTAAACCGCTGGGTGCGCGGCGACTGGCAGTTACTCCCCTGGCTCGGCCGCTGGGCGCCCCATCGCACCCTGGGCAAAATCCGCAATACTCTATCTTTAATAGATCGCTGGCGAATCTTTGATAACCTGCGGCGCAGCCTGATCGTGCCGACTATCATGCTGCTGCTCATCAGCGCCTGGTTATTTCTACCGGGCTCGCCATTCGCGTGGACGTTTTTTGCGCTGTCGCCCTATGTACTACCACTACTCTTAAATTTCATTTCGGAGCTGCGCCGCGCCTCCCACGAGCCGGAGGCGCATCTCGTGATACGGCCCATCGGATTAGCGGCGCTCCGTTCCATCTTCCAGATCGCCTTCTTGCCTCATGAAACTTTGATTTATCTGGATGCGATCCTGACGACTCTTGCACGCCTGTACGTCACGCATCGCAATATGCTGCAATGGATCACGGCTGCCCATACCGTCCAGCTGTTTGGCAAGCGACTGCGGGTCAAATCTGCCTGGCAGGCGATGTTCACCGCGCCCTTGATTGCGATAGGATTAGGCCTCGCCCTTTACTTTGAGGACGAGAAAGTGATCGCGCTCGCCCTGCCTTTTATCGTTGCCTGGATTTTCTCACCGAATATTGCTGCGCGTATCAGCAAACC
>JBKPQD010000251.1:0-4455 GCA_046733915.1 Chloroflexota bacterium | reverse complement strand
CCTTTGCGGTTTCCGGCCCGATGCACAATGCTGTGACTGTGCTGCCGCTGTTTGCTTCCCTTTGTTGCAGCGCGCCTTCTACTGCGTACTCGTCGAACGGGTTAATCACCAGGGGCGCGTCTCCCCAGGTGACTTTTCCGTTCTCGGCTTTCACTTTCGCTTCCGAGTCGGGGACTTGCTTGATACAGGCGATGATTTTCAAGAGACTCCTCCTTTTAGGGTCTTGTCGTTGCGAGGAGGGTGCTTTTCCCAACGAAGAACGGTATCTCGCAATGACGGATTATTTTATAAATACTTAGCGAAAAACTCCTCGTAGAAGTCTTTCGGTTATTTCGTATATGCCATTATTACCAAAATATCCGCGCTGAGAACTGCCAAAATTCCCAGCACACTGAACGCTTTTTGCCAGAGTATCCAGTTCAATTTGTTTTCCATTCGCTTGAGGAAGAACTTCCGGAATGGATATAACGATGGCTCGCGAGTCAGGCTACTGTAAATGTCCTGATAGTACTTGTCCGTTTGAAACCAGAGCCGATAACTGTTGGAGAAAAACAATAGACTAAAAAGCAGGAAGACGATGACAAATCCCAAAGAGGGGCGGGTCAGGTCGATCATGGTTCGGGCAGGAATTCCTTGGAGCCACTCGCAATTACGAATTGTGCAATTGCCAGAATCAGGGTCGCGCCACGGGCAACTTGTGTCGCTGCATCGGTCCGCGAGCCAGCTGTAATCCCTGCCGCCACGCCTGTCTTCCTGCACATGGCAACAACCCGGTCTATCATCTCCTGCACTTCCGGATGGCTCGGGCCATCGGGGAATCCCATGTTGAGCGATAGATCGCGCGGCCCAATGACTACTGCATCCACGCCCGGCTGAGCAATCATCGCTTCGAAACGGTCAAGCAATGCCGCATCTTCGAACTGCGGAATCACCATGATCTGCTCATTCGAAAAATTGATGTAATCGACCGCCTCATTTCCCACGGCAATATAGCCGGATGCACGGGTGATGCCCATGCCGCGTTTTCCAACAGGTGGATATTTGACAGCATCGACCAACATTTTAATTTCATCCGGCGTTTCTAGTCCCGGCATCATGATGCCCATCATTCCTGCGTCGAGATATTGGAGGACGATTTTAGGGTCTTTGGAGCCGATCCGCACCGTCGGGGTCATGCCGACGCGCTCACAAGCGCGAACCACATTGACCACCTGAACGGCATCCAGTAACCCGTGCTCGGCATCCAGCATGTAAAAGTCAAAGCCAGCCAAGCCAAACAATTCGGCGAGCTGTGGATCATCAGAAGTGGAGAGGACACCGTAGGCCGGTTCCCCTGCTCTGAGCTTTCGTTTTGTGCGATTTTCCTGAATGAACATTTCGCTTCACCAGATCGGTTGAAGATTGGAAGGCCTGACTCACAAATGTCTCTACTACGCTTGCCAGGAGTCCTCATCGTAGGCAGGGAGCTCACAACGCAACGGCCTATCCGTCCGCTCGCCAAGGGCGTAACCCGCCTGGATAAGAGTCTGGATCTCGGAGCTGCCTTCGTAAATGACTGCGCCTTTAGAGTTGCGCAGGTAACGCTCCACGTCGTATTCGTCGCTGAAGCCGTAGGCACCATGGATCTGGATCGCTTCGCTGGCAGCGCTGAAAGATGCCTCGGTCGCGAACTTTTTGGCGAAGGATGTCTCCCGGGTACAGCGTTTTCCCTGGTTTTTTAGCCAGCCGACCTGATAATACAGCAGCCGCGCAATTTCATAATCTTGCGACATCTTGGCGATCTTTTCCTGGATGAGCTGGTGCTCGGCAATCGGTTTCCCGAAAGTTTTGCGCGCCTTGGCGTAGCTGACGCTGGCATTCAGAGATGCACGAATAATGCCGGTCGCGCCGGATGCCACGGTGTAGCGTCCATGGTCGAAGCCGGACATGGTGATCTTGAATCCTTCGCCTTCTTCTCCGATCCGGTTCGCCACGGGGACCCGGACGTCAGTGAATGAGATCCAGCCTGTCACGCCGGCACGCACGCCGAGCTTGCCGTGCAGGTTTCCCGTTTTAACGCCCGCGCTGTGCAGGTCCACGATAAACGCTGACAAGCCCTCGGATGGTTTCCGAGAGGATGGATCCGTTTTAACGGTAACCAGCGCCAGGTCCGCTTTGGATGCGAGCGAGATCCACATCTTCTCGCCGTTCAGGATGTAACAATCCCCATCCCGTTTGGCAGAAGTGGTCATCGCGGCGATATCGGACCCCATGCCGGGTTCCGTGAATGCACCACACCCGATCTTTTCACCCTTTGCTAGCGGCACAAGGAAGTTCTGTTTTTGCTCTTCCGTGCCCCACTGGAAAAGTGTCATGCTGCATAAACCCGTATGGACAGACATGACGACGCGGAGATGGGTATCGACGGCTTCTAGCTCCTCACAAGCCATGCCCCAAGCGAGGTAATCCATGCCTTGCCCACCATAGCGGACCGGGAAGGGCAGCCCCAGAATTCCAAGCTCGCCCATGCGCGTGAGCATGAAGGGGATCGGTTGCTGCTTGCGGTCATATTCCTTGATGACAGGGGCGATCTCCTTTTGAGCGAAGTCGCGCACGGTCTTTTGGATCATTTGCTGTTCCGGGGATAGGGAGAAATCCATGAGGTTGCCTTAGTGAAAATTTGCTCTGCCGCCTGTATGATTCGGTAAACCAAACTCTGAAGGTTACTGAGTTTTGCGGCTCCTCGTAATTATAATCGTTGCATGTTGACAGCCGCGTTATTAAATAAAAAAAGCCCGGTGCAATCTACTCTTGTAGTTTAGCATCGGGCTACGGCAGATGGATGTCTTCTTTCATGATTTCTTCTCGACACCCATGTTGCTCAGCTCATCGGAATTGATATTTGAGACGAGCAGGTCCGCGCCGGCGAGGGCGACGAACACAAGCAAAAAAATCGAAACGACGACCGCGAACATATTCCACTCCTTTCTGTATAATAACTATAACAACTTCGAGACCAAAAGGATGTATCCCCTAACAGTACTGATATTTATCTCGACAATATGAACTGGCTATAAAGGATGACGACAAGAAACAAAATTTGTTCTGAAAGAACATACGAGACTTAAAACGCAAGGTTGCAAAGTTATCTGTGTTGAAGAGTTCGTGCCACGCGGTACGAGAGTCAACTGCACGAACCGCTACATAAGAAACAACTGGCAGTATTTAATTCCGGATCGGGCGGCGCTCGATTTCCCGCGTTAGTGGCTGTTGACCGATCGAATTCTATTTTAGCACATTTGTTCTAAAATTTCAAGCGGCAGGTGACAACCAGCAAATCTCAAAAAGGATCATATTGCGAGCTGGTAAGAGAACCGTCTCGTGATGATAAGCATATGGCGATGTCCGTACTGGCAGCGCACGTCAAATCTTCTTTGAGCACACTCCATCGCCGTTCACAGGACGATCAGTGACAGGGAATTGTTCCAAAAGCATGGATTCGAGGGACAATTCCCATTATTCACTTGGATGAGAATGGGCATGAAGTTATTACTTATTTTCGGCGCTCCGTCTTGTTTGCCAGGTAGGCAAACGGCTTTCTCCCGAAAAAATTTCCTTTAGGTTGACAAAACCCGTCTTTGAGATAAAATACACTCCGCCACAAATCGAGCCGAAGTGGCGGAATTGGCAGACGCGCTACGTTCAGGGCGTAGTGAGGGTTCCCTCATGTGGGTTCAAGTCCCACCTTCGGCACACGAGACTCGCTGAAAGGCGAGTTTTTTGTTCGACTATAGCTTCCTATAAGAGACGGGGATAGTCACTGGTAGTGGTATAATAAGAGTAAATCAGGCACATTCTTCATTAGTTAAGACGCGGAGTCACAGAAACTCGTCCTTCGTGTCTTTTTTATGCCGAAACCCCATTTATAGAGAAAAAGATGGCAGAAGAGATAGAAATCCCCCAAGACGGTCAAAACGGAAATGTCCAACAGGTTGATATAGATTCACAGATGCGTGATGCCTATCTCGATTATGCGATGAGCGTGATCGTGGCACGCGCCCTCCCGGATGCGCGCGACGGGCTGAAACCGGTCCACCGGCGTATCCTGTATGCGATGCAGGAGTTGGGTCTTCGTTCCAATACAGCCTATAAGAAGTCTGCTCGTATTGTAGGAGAGGTGTTGGGGAAGTTCCATCCGCATGGCGATTCGGCTGTCTATGAGACCATGGCACGCATGGCCCAGGATTTTTCGATGCGTTATTTGCTTGTGGATGGACAAGGCAACTTCGGCTCTGTGGACGGTGACGCGCCTGCAGCAATGCGTTATACAGAAGCTCGCCTGCATCGGATGGCTGAGGAGCTGCTAGCCGATATAGATAAAGACACCGTTGATTTCGGACCTAACTTTGACGACTCGCTCGAGGAGCCGCTCGTCCTGCCCTCTCGCGTTCCGAATATGCTTTTGAATGGGACCTC
>JBKPQD010000250.1:0-1893 GCA_046733915.1 Chloroflexota bacterium | reverse complement strand
GTTTGACCCTGGCTCAGAACACCGGAATAAATACGAACGTAGGCCAACCGTCCGACATACGGATCGGTCACAATCTTAAATACCAGAGCAGCCAACGGCGCATTATCCTCCGGCGGAAGCTCAATAATGGCATCATCGTTCTTTGGGTCGGTCGCTTGGACGGCAGGAATATCTGCCGGGGAAGGCAGATAATCAATGACCGCATCCAATAGAACCTGCACACCTTTGTTCTTTAAGGAAGAGCCGGCAAAGACAGGATACGCCTTATTTGCAAGAACGCCTTTGCGAAGAGCAGCTTTCAACTCGTCAATGCTGATCTCTTCTGCTTCCAGGTACTTCATAATCAGTTCATCATCAAGTTCGGCGATCTTCTCGACCATATGCCTGCGTGCCTCTTCGGCTTGCTCACGTAACTCCTCAGGAACTTCAGCGACTTTCGGCTCTTTGCCGAGGTCGTCTTCCCAGAGGATGGCTTTCATGGTTAGCAGATCGACCACCCCGCGGAAGGTAGACTCAAAACCGATCGGGACCTGCATCGGAATCGGGTTCGCTCCCAGACGATCTTTGATGGATTCGATCGTCCGCTCAAAGGACGCGCCGACACGATCCATCTTATTAACAAAACAGATGCGTGGAACTCCGTATCGATCCGCCTGTCGCCAGACCGTCTCGCTTTGGGGTTCCACGCCCTGCACTGCGTCGAACACAACAACGCCGCCATCAAGTACACGAAGGGAGCGCTGCACTTCAGCGGTAAAGTCAATATGGCCTGGAGTATCAATTAAGTTGAACTGATAGCCCTTCCATTCCGCGGAAACGGCAGCCGACACGATCGTAATACCGCGTTCGCGTTCCTGGACCATCCAGTCTGTGACCGTTGTGCCTTCATCGACGGAACCAATCCGATGCGTTTTACCGGTATAGAACATAATGCGCTCGGTAGTAGTTGTTTTACCAGCGTCAATGTGGGCAATAATCCCAATATTTCTGTACTTCTCGAGCGGATACTCACGAGCCATTCTTAAAAATTACCTCTATCGCTATAAATGATTACTAAACACGATAATGGGAGAAAGCACGGTTTGCCTCTGCCATCTTGTGGGTTTCGTCCCGCTTGCGGATCGCGGCGCCGGTCTCATTGAAAGCGTCGATCAATTCGCCAGCCAGTTTCTCCGGGAAAGACTTCCCGGCGCGATCGCGAGCCGCGGACAAAATCCAGCGGAGCGCCAGTGTGGTGCGGCGGTCGGATGAAACTTCCATAGGCACCTGATACGTTGCGCCACCGACACGGCGGGGACGAACTTCCATGACGGGTGCCACGTTCTTGAGAGCGCCATCGAACACATCGATCGGATTCTTCTGGGTGCGCTCCTGGATCAAGTCCATGGCTTTATAAATCAAGCCCACGGCCACACTTTTCTTGCCGCGTTTGAGAACATGCTGGACCATCGTCTGAACATGCACACTGTTGTAACGGATATCGGGAAGAATCTCCCGCTTTTCTGGTTTTGCTCTACGCATTTGATTACTCCATCAAAATTACTTCGGACGCTTGGCGCCGTACTTGGAACGACCCTGCTTGCGATTGGCGACCCCGGTCGTATCGAGAGAACCGCGTACAATGTGATAGCGGACACCCGGAAGATCTTTCACACGGCCGCCGCGCACCAACACAACAGAGTGCTCCTGCAGCTGATGACCTTCACCGGGGATATAGGCAGTGACTTCAATGCCGTTGGTCAGACGCACACGGGCAATCTTGCGCAAAGCCGAGTTCGGCTTCTTTGGCGTCATCGTGCGCACAACTGTACAAACACCACGTTTCTGCGGCGCGCCTTTGTCCTGACGTACACGGCGTTGCTTGTACGAATTCAACGTGTATTGCAGAGCTGG
>JBKPQD010000249.1:0-4326 GCA_046733915.1 Chloroflexota bacterium | reverse complement strand
TCAAACCTGGTGAATTCTTTGGCGAAGCGGAACTGCTGCGCAACGGCAAATCCACATCGATTGTGCGTGCTGGTGCGACGGAGCCGGTGAAAGTGCTGACGATCAAGCGAGATGATTTCGTGCGTGTAATGGAACAATCCCCGATCACAGCAGACGCGGTTGGGAAGATCATCCAGCGACGGCTGGAAGTTTATCGTGCGGCAGACGGGCGGAACCCCATCCGCAAATTATTTCGAAAGTTTAAGTGACATGAAACCTCGTTGGCGAAAAGTATTTCATGATCTGATAGATAACAAGGGCCGCACACTGCTGGTTGTCTTTTCGATCGCAGTGGGTGTGTTTTCCATCGGCGTAATTGCCGGCGCGTACCAGATCATCTCTCACGATATGAGTGCTTCGTATTCGGCGAACCATCCCGCCAACATTGAGCTGCGCATGTCGAATTTTGACGATGACGTGCTGGCTTCGGTTCAGAGTGAGCGCAGTGTGGCAGATGCCGAGGCAAGGCGCGTTTTCAATATGCGCGTGCGCTTACCCGGTACGGACAAGTGGACCACCCTCGACATGATCGCCTTTCAGGATTTTGACAGGAATGAGATCAACTTGTTAACTCCTGTGCAAGGAACCGTTCTGCCAAAGAAACGAGAAATTCTTCTCGAGGCGAAAGCACTTCAAGATCTGGATGTGGGTGTAGGCAGCCTGCTCGAATTCCAGCTCCCCGATGGCTCAACCAAAACGCTGCCAGTCGCCGGGATCGTCCAGGATACGGCGGCGGGCGCAGGCGACTTTCTGGCGCGTCCCTATGGCTATCTCACCATGAATACCCTGCCTTATCTGGGACAGCCGGAACTCTATAATCGGGCATTGATCGTTGTTTCCGAGGGCGGCGATAATATTTTCCATATCCGAGAAGTGGGCGCGCAGCTAAAAGAGAAGCTCGAACGCAATGGAAGCATCGTCATCCGCTCGCGCTTTTCTGAGTCGCACAAGCACCCGCTCGCCGATACTGTCAATGCTATTCTTGGAATTCTGATGGCGTTAGGCATCCTGATTGTGTTCCTCTCCAGCTCGTTGATCGCGAATACATTGAATGCCTTGCTCAACCAGCATTTGCGCCATATTGGAGTGATTAAACTCGTTGGCGGCCAGCGCAGGCAGGTCCTATATATGTATTTGACGCTAATTATGGCGTTTGGTATTCTGGCGCTGATGATTGCCATCCCCTTGGGTGGACAGGGCGCGTATGGCTTGGCGCAATTCATAGCCGCCAAATTGAACTTCAACCTGTTGGGATATCGTATCGTTCCCGCTGCGCTATTGATCCAGGTCGTGGTGGGATTGCTGGTTCCTTTAATCGCCGGGCTCGTGCCGGTCCTCCAAGGCTCGCGTATCACTGTGTTACGTGCCCTCAGCGGCGGGTTGGCAGAGGACGAGCGGAAAATCAAGGTGGGGGCAGAACGGGTGTCGTGGTTTGACTGGATGCAGGTGCGATTGACACACACCCTTGGCAAGCGCGGTATTCATATCCCGCGCCCGTTTGTGATTTCGCTGCGGAATACATTCCGCCGAAAAAGTCGTCTCGCCCTGACGCTGTTTACGCTGACCATGGGCGGCGCAATTTTTATTGCAGTTTTCAATGTGCGCGTTACCCTGCACGATTACATCGGGCAAATCGGTAACTACTTCGTTGCCGATGTATCGCTCGACTTTGATCAACCCTACCGTCTCAATGATATTCAGCAGAAGGTGATGGGTGTTGGCGGCATCCGGGCTGTGGAGGGCTGGCAGTTTGTCAGCGGCGAGCTGCTCGATTCGAACGGGGAAGTACTCGAGAACGTCAATATGTTTGGCCCGCCTGCTGACAGCAAATTGATAGAACCAATTCTGGTCGAGGGGCGTTGGATTCAGGCGGACGATGTTCACAAGATGGTGGTCAGCGAGGGAGCCAAAAAATATTTCCCCAGCTTGAAGCCAGGCGACATGGTGAACTTGAAGATCGAGGGACGCCAGGAGGTCTGGCAGGTCATCGGCATCTTCAAGTTTGTCGATCGCGAAGGCGTGCTGGCATATGCGCCGTACGAATACGTCTCGCACATGAACGACCTGGCGAATCGCTCCTATTCCTTCCGACTCGTCACGGACCGACATGACCGTCCTTATCAAAATGCGAAAGCGGAAGAACTCGATCGCTATTTCCGCCAACTGGGATACAAAGTGCGCGTGGCGCAGGCAGGACGTGCCTCGCTGGATACCGCTGTGGAAAGCCTCGACACGCTGGTGGTGTTCCTTTTGATCATGGCGATCTTGACCGCCATCGTCGGCTCAATGGGCTTGACCGGGACCATGGGCATGAACGTCCTCGAGCGGACGCGCGAGATCGGCATCATGCGCGCTATCGGTGCGGACGACCGTGCCGTCATGCGGACGGTAATTGCCGAGGGTGTTTTCATCGGCGTGATTTCGTTCGGCCTGGCGATCGTACTTTCTGTTCCGTTTACCTATTTACTCTCGACAATCGTCAGCCTGGCTGTCTTCCAATCGCCAATTGATGTGGTATTCACCTACAGCGGTTACGCCATCTGGCTCGGTCTTGTTTTGGTTTTGTCGGCTCTGGCGAGCATTTTGCCTGCACGGAACGCGGCGCGGCTGACGATTCGTGAGGTGCTGGCGTATGAATAACAATCATCATTTCGCTAAACAGCCGAAAACCGGGGCGTTACTCGACCACCGAATTCATTTGTAAGGAAGGTAGCAATGAAAAAAACATTTTATAAACTTATCATTTTGCTTGCAGTTTTGGCGCTCGGTATCACTGCCTGTGCCAACCAACCGGCAGTCGCACAGGCTGACCCTGCCACGGCGCAAGTTGCCTCCACGAATGCCAAGGGATCCAGCGGCACAATTGCTGAGGGGCATCTCAAGCCCGAGCACGCAGCAAATCTTTCGTTCCTATCGCCGGGCACGGTTGAGGAGGTCAAGGTGAAGATTGGGGATCAAGTAAAGAAAGGTGATGTGCTTGCGAGCCTCACAAACCTAGAGCAGGTACAGGCACAGATCACGGCTGCGAACCTCGAGCTTACCGAAGCACAGCAGGATTATGACCAACTCCAGCGCACGGAGGGGCTTGGTCGTGCCGATGCCTGGACTGCCTATATGAACGCCCAGGTTGCCCGTGGCGACGCCGAGCGCGACTGGGAAGATTTGAATCTAGATGATATTGAGGACCGCATTGAAGATGACCAGGCCGAAGTACAGGATCGCGAACAGGATCTAAAAGATGCCCAGGAAGAGTTCGACAAATACAAAACGCTGAACGAAGATAATTCCAAGCGCAAGACGGCTGCGGACAAGCTGGAAACCGCCCAGAACGATTACAACGAAGCCGTTCGAAAGCTGGAAGAGACCACCCGTGAACGAGATACGGTCCGCGCTGCACTGGATGCGGCGATGGCGACCGAAGCCGAGGCGAAACACACCTATGAAGAATCCCTCGATGGACCTAATAAGGAAAAAATCGCCCTGGCTTCTTCCCGCTTGGAAAACGCCAGGGCGCAGGTTGCCGCGGCTGAGAACACGCAAAGTAACTTCCAGATCATCGCACCATTCGATGGCGTCGTCGCAGATGTGGAGATTGAAGGCGGGGATCAGGTCACGACGCAGACCCGGGCTGTGTCCGTTATCGATCCTTCGACCTGGATCGTGGAGACCACCGATATCACCGAGTTGGAAGTGGTGGATATTGCTGAAGGGCAAAGAGCCACCTTCACCGCCGACGCGCTGCCCGATGTGACGATGACGGGCGTAGTCAGCGAAATCAGCCAGTCCTCGTACACGCAAAGCGGCGATGTGATCTATACCGTGCGGATTAAAGCAGACCGTGTTGACCCGCGAGTTAAGTGGGGGATGACGGTGGAAGTCAATTTTGAGGCGCTTTAAAATTAAGCGTGAATTAGAAAATTATTTTTGTGACAAAAACATATTGACTCGCGATTTTTTTTGCGCGAGAATGATAATCTCTCCGATAAGAAGCAAACCTGCGGAAACGCAGCGACGCAAAGTCATGGGTCTACAGTTTTAGCAAGTTTGAAACTATGACTGCCAGACTACCGATAATGGCAAAACCGCACGAAAGCGGTCGCGCAAAGCCAGGCATCCGAAAACTAACTGATAAGCAAGTAATGTTGGTCAGGATCGGCCGGCTAACCGAAAGGCAAACACTGGGAAACCAGTGGGCGCAAAGTTATGGGTCTAAAGTCGGACGACTAAGATTGCCAGACTGCCGAAGAGCACATTTCTGGGATGACCTTAACCGGTCATCCCAGAATA
>JBKPQD010000248.1:0-3625 GCA_046733915.1 Chloroflexota bacterium | reverse complement strand
GCCATTGCCTGAGTCCCTCTTGTAGCACTGCAGGCATTGCCGTATTCTCCAAAATTGCCTCGAGAGGTTGCCAGGTCGTATCGAGCTGCAAGACGTCGTTGCGAGGCTCAAGCAAGTGGACACTATATAAGCGCTTGGCTTCCGGGTCCCGATGACGCGCGACATAACACAGGATGTTGATGGGCACACCAATCGTTTCCTGCAAGCGTGGCGTCAACGTATACGTGTCCCACGGTCCCACCCAATCGTTGCATACTATATTTGGTAACTCAATTTCCGCAGACTCACGTCGTGCGAGGAGGAGCGGCTGATCTGGGTGAGGGAGCAATCCGTACGCAATTGTGCTCCAATCGGTCATAGTTAAGATTATAACAAAGGCTTTTTCACATATTCCGCGTTGAGGAGGGAGTGACGGACACGATGGATGCTCCTGGCGAAGGCGCCGTAGACCACACCCTAAGCATTAATATCATAGTGAAACAAAAACCAACCGACGGTCGGTTGACTTTTGATTCTCCATTGAATATACTGATGATTACCAGACAGGAGGAGGCATCATGAACGATCGTCCATGGCTTGCTCATTATGATAAAGGGGTCCCAAGCACAATTGAATACCCCAAAGCGCCGCTATTCTATTTTCTGGAGGAGGCGGCAAAGAAATATCCTGACCGCGCCTGTACGATCTTCAAGGGCGCGGTCATTTCATATAAAGAGATGAACGCGCTGACGAACCATATGGCGGCTGCTTTGGTGGAACTGGGTGTCAAGAAGGGTGACCGGGTCGGAATCTTCATGCCAAACGTTCCGCAGTTCGTGATCGCCTATTATGGGATTCTCAAAGCGGGAGGGGTAGTCGTCGCCATCAATCCCACCTACCCACCCGACGAAGTCATCACACCGGTCAACGACGCAAGCATCGAGATCATCTTCACACTGACGCGCTTCTATAACACCCTTAAAGCGGTGCGGGAGCGGTCCAAGCTCAAGAGAATTATTGTCTCCAACATTAAGGAGGCACTGCCTTCCTTCACGAGTCTTTTGTTCACATTGTTGAAGGAGAAAAAGGAAGGTCACCACATCGATAGCCTGGACGAGCGCGACCTATGGATGAAGGACCTGCTCAAGAAGCACGAGAATTCTTCCAAGCCCAAGGTCGATATCCAACCCGAAGACACCGCCTTATTCCAGTATTCCGGTGGCACAACGGGCGTACCCAAAGGCGCGGTTGCCATGCATAAAAACATAGTAGCAAATACGCTCCAGATGCGCGCTTGGTTCGTCAACTCGGTGGATGGACAAGAGGTTTACCTGATGGGGATTCCACTCTTCCATGTTTACGGCATGGTAGCGGGC
The DNA here is from genome assembly GCA_046733915.1 of Chloroflexota bacterium. Lineage (GTDB taxonomy): Bacteria > Chloroflexota > Anaerolineae > Anaerolineales > Villigracilaceae > Defluviilinea. The sequence goes on along the minus strand of JBKPQD010000248.1, from coordinate 2,270 downwards.
TTGAGCGTCGCGGTCGCGGGTGGGTCCAGTATGGTACTGGTACCAAACGCGCGTGACCTGAAAGATGTGCTCGAAAACATTAGCAAATATAAAGCGACGATTTTCCCCGGTGTGCCACTTTTGTACAACGGGATCAATAACCATCCCGATGTGAAGGCTGGAAAATACGATCTTTCCTCCATCAAAGCCTGTATTTCCGGGTCGGCTCCGTTGATGCGTGAGACGAAGGAGCAGTTCGAGAAGTTGACCGGTGGCAAAGTATTTGAAGGCTACGGGCTTTCAGAAGCCCCAACTGCCACACACTGCAATCCCTTGCTCGGTTTAAACAAGACCGGTTCGATTGGGCTGCCGCTACCCAATGTGCATGTAAAAATCATCAGCCTGGACGACGGAGAAACAGAACTTCCGCAAGGGGAGATCGGCGAGATCGCCATCCACGGTCCACAGGTCATGAAGGGCTACCACAATATGCCCACCGAGACGGCAAATACATTGCGCCAATTGAAGGACGGTGAGACTTGGTTGTTCACCGGTGATATTGCCCGCATGGATGAGGATGGCTACTTCTATATTGTTGACCGCAAGAAGGAGCTTATAAAACCCGGTGGTTTCCAGGTGTGGCCGCGAGAGGTCGAAGAAGCGATCGCCTCACACCCAAAGGTGCTGGAGGTCGGCGTCGGCGGCATCCCCGATCCGAACCGCGGCGAGACCGTCAAGGCGTGGATCGTCACGAAACCCGGCGAAACGCTGACCGCAGAAGAGCTCAAGGCATATTGCAAGGAGCACCTCGCTCCCTACAAAGTCCCGACCCATTATGAGTTCCGGACAGAGTTACCGAAGACCACGGTTGGAAAAATTTTACGCCGAGAACTGGTGCGACAGCACAAGGAAAGCAAATCCGCCGTTGTGCAGTAAAGGCGAAGCGTGATAGTAAAATGAAAAGAGCCATCCGCATATTGGATGGCTCTTTTATTCTTTTAGATTTAGCTGGCCGGAACGATGCCTTCCATGCTGATCACCTGCGGTGTGCCGCTCTTCTTGGGATAAGGCGGGGGAAAGATCGCCTCAAATTCTTCGCGAGTCAGTGTTTCCACTTCCAGAAGTTTCTGTGCGACGGCATCCAAACGGTCACGATAAGTGGTGAGCAGCTTCTTGGTCAGTTTGTAGGCCTCGTCAACTAGCCTACGAACTTCACCATCGATCCGCTCGGCGACCGCTTCGGAGTAATCGCGCTGCTCCGAGATTTCGCGGCCGAGGAAGATCAGTTCCTCTTTCTGACCATAGGTCATCAAGCCCATTTCACTGGACATACCCATGCGGGTGACCATGGTACGCGCCATTTGTGTCACGCGTTCGATGTCGCTTGAGGCGCCCGAGGTGATGTCGTCAAACACCAGCTCTTCGGCAACACGTCCACCTAACAAGCCGGCAAGAGAAGCGACCATCTTCTTACGAGATGTCAGGATGCGGTCATCCTCCGGACGGTACCAGGTGAGACCACCCGCCTGTCCACGCCCAACGATCGTAATCTTCTGAACGGGATCCGCTTCGGGGATGGCGTTCATTACGACCGCATGCCCGGCTTCATGGTAGGCAATGATGCGCTTTTCTTCATCGGAAATCAAACGCGACTTGCGTTCGGGTCCCATCACGACACGCTCAATTGCCTCTTCCAGATCCTGCTGTCCAATGGATTTCTTATTGCGGCGAGCAGCCAGGATCGCGCCTTCATTCACAAGGTTCTCAAGGTCAGCACCGACAAAGCCAGGTGTGCCGCGCGCCAGCGAAGCCAAATCGACACTGGGCTCCAATGGCTTACCCTTGACATGCACTTTCAGGATCGCCTCGCGTCCCTTCATATCCGGACGGTCGAGCGTGACGCGGCGGTCGAAACGACCAGGGCGCAGCAAGGCGGGGTCCAGAATGTCAGGCCGGTTCGTAGCGGCGATAATAATGATGTTTGTGTCGGTATCGAAGCCGTCCATTTCGACGAGCATCTGGTTCAAGGTTTGCTCACGCTCATCGTGCGAACCGCCCAAACCGGCACCGCGCTGGCGTCCGACCGCGTCGATTTCATCCACGAAGACGATACAGGGCGAATGTCGCTTGGCTTGATCGAACAGATCACGCACACGGCTCGCACCGACACCGACGAACATTTCCACGAATTCAGAACCGGAGATGGAGAAGAAGGGTACGCCTGCTTCCCCGGAGACGGCTTTTGCCAGCAGGGTCTTGCCGGTCCCTGGAGGCCCCACCAAGAGTACACC
>JBKPQD010000247.1:0-4917 GCA_046733915.1 Chloroflexota bacterium | reverse complement strand
AACGCCGCACTGGTCACCGGATGGGAACACTCTGGCGTTCAACGTAGTCCTAAATGGTAGAATGGATGTGCAGATCGCGAAACTCCCTTCGGGGGAGATGCGATTGCTCATCAACGAATCCACCTGCTGTCCTGTCTGGGTGCGAAAATAGAATCGGGCTGACCCGTCAAAATAGCTCCATTGCTATCTTGCTGTGGAAAGTGAGTCTGGATGCTTCGACGAATCCTTTGGATCCTTTTTTTATCAGCGTTGATCACCTCGTGTGGCGGTGCTGCTCCGGCAACGCAAGCCCCGTCTGCGACACAGGTTCCCAGCTCCGTAGAAGCGCCCACCGAGGCGCCCGTCACCGAAGCTCCCGCCGCGACCGAGCCTTTTTTCGGAGGCGTCAATACGCCAACTGCTGAACTCCCCACGGCAACATCTACAATCGCGCCCTCCCGCACTCCGGCGGCGACTCTCACCGATACCGCTCTGCCCACTCTGGAATTACCAACTGCAGCAGTCAATGCGCCTGCGACAGCAGTCTGGGACGGCGTGCCTACCTATCTTGGTGACTCCACGCCCGGCTTTGATTTTCGGGTTACGTATGATCCGGATGTCTGGGCGGTGACGACCGATCAGTTCGGCTTTGCTTCCCTTGCCCATCGTACGATTCCCAATTGTGTGATCTCGGTTACCTCTGGACGCGGCTTGCCGCCCAGCGTCACCGTGGAGCACGATGTATTGCGCACCGACACGGTCACTTTTGATGTGGGTACAGCCTTTGAAAATGGGGTGAAAAAATTCGTCACATTTACGGGCGGTGATGCCAACATGATCACAGCCTTCGAAGTTTCTTTTACGGAACAGAGCGATGCCTGTCTTGCGGATGCGGTAAAAGTTCTTTCCACCCTCCGGTCCGTTCCCGCTTCGCGGGCAACGCCGACGCTGACGCCTTGATGTAAAATCGAAACTATAAGTAGCTGCGGCCCATCCGGTTCGAAGTTTCACGGGTCATCATTTTATTTACAAATGGGAAACTTGTGACACGATCCTTTAAGAACGTTCTCACAGCGCTGATCCTTTTGGGTTTTTTCCTAAGCGCGCGTATCGCGTTTGCGGACCCTGTCGGTTTACCGGCACAGACGGTGGCGCCGTTTTTATATCCTCCGTATCCGGGTTCTGCTTCGGTGGAATCTGTCTTCGATCATTCCTCCCCGAACTACACATTCGATAACCGCGTCGTCGTCTATTCCGGCGATGTAGCAAATAAAAATTGTCCCTCGCCCGCCCCGGCTGGGACGCCTCCGCCGCAGCCGGGTGTTTGTAATGCTGGTGGCGGTGGCTACTGGTCGTACAGCCTGGGCGACTGGATCTGGTACGACGGTCATGATGGCATTGACTATGGCATCTCGTATCGCCCCGTCTATGCCGCTGCGGATGCGGACCAGGTCGTCTACGCCGGATGGTGGGACCCGCAGAATCACAAAGTCAATCTCGGTATTTATGTTCGCCTGCACCATCCGAATGGATACAACACATATTATGGGCACATGAGCGCGGTCGCCGTGCAGGGCTGCGGGGTGCCAGGTTGTGCCTCCATCCCACACGGAGAATGGTTAGGTATCAGCGGCACGACCGGTAACTCTTCGGGTCCGCATCTGCATCTGACTGTTCGCAACCCAGCGGGGAGATCAATCGATCCGTATGGCTGGAAAGGAAGTGGCACCGACCCGTGGGTGAACAACCAACGTGAATCGTTATGGGTTGCCTATCCTTCGGTCGTCTACAACGGGGCACGGATTTATCCCTCCGGTGCTGCCCTGAATTTTCCGCCTGCGCCGGCCGGAGGCATCATTGTCGATGATAGCTCTTCGGGCTTTGTTGAAACTCCCGCTGACTGTTGGAACGATATTGTTGCCGGCGGTGCCCAGAATGGGAATATGCGCTATTCCAGGGCGCGTACAACGGCTCCCACCTGTGCCGGACAATGGGGTTTCCCTCTGGGCGCCAACGAGGGCATGTATGCTGTTTATGTGCGCATCCCTTCGATACGCGCGACGACCGAGGGCGCGATTTATACGCTGAATCACAATAACGAAACGGATACTGTCGTCGTCAATCAAGCCGTCTTTCCCAACATTTATTATGTTACCGATGGCTGGGTGTACATTGGCAAATATATGTTTACCGGCAACGGTAGCGAATTCATCGAGCTGACCAATCGCACCCAGGACGAAACAGCCACGGTATCCGACCTCTTTGTGGGCGCGGACGCGGTGCGTTTCGTTTTCCAGGGAAATGTCACGCCGACACCGCTAACACCTGTCACACCGACGTTGACGTTTACGCCCACCATTACTCGGACGCCCACAATCACATTTACGCCATCTGCGACTCGCACGCCGTCAAAATCTCCTACCCCTACGATCACGCGGACTCCCACGAAGACATTTACGCCGACTGTCACGCGCACGCCCACTAAAACGCGTACACCCAGTTTCACTCCTACCGCCTCGCGGACTCGCACGCCGACTCGTACTGCAACGATCACACGCACAGCAACAAATACGCGTACGCCAACGATCACGCGTACTCCCACGTTAACTCGTACACCGACGGCGACACGTACTGCCACGTTAACCCGTACACCATCGCGCACGCCAACTGCCACACGCACAAAGTTACCAACCGCAACTCCGTCGTACACGCTGATCAACGTCTACTTTGCGAATAAAGTGCGTTATGAAGCAAATCTGCCACCGATTGAAGTAGCGGGCAAACGCTGGGTTCACAGCAATATGCTGCCACAAGGCGCTCTTAACGAATACTTCAAGGGACCGGGTGCCACAGAGCGTTACTTCTACGGCTGGATCGGCGTCTACAACGGCTTCACCGGTTACAGCAGGCTTGAGATCAATAACGGTGTAGCAAACGTGTATCTGACGGGCAAATGCACATCGGAAGGCAAGGACTTCAACATCGCTGATCTGATCCGTTTGAACCTAAAGCAATTTCCTGAGATCAAGTTCGTCAAAGTCTATGACGAGAATGGACAGACGCAAAACCCGGCTGGAGAAAGCGATTCCGAGCCGATCTGTCTCTCACAATTCTTCACGCCGACGGTTACACCCAGTCGAACAGCCACTGCCACGCGAACAGCCACGCCGACTCGCACGCCCACAAACACGCCGCGGCCTAGCCCGACACCGTTATATGTGAAGGTAAATGTGGATTTCATCAACAAGTATCGTTTCACAAACAACCTGCCTCCGTTTGAAGTGGCAGGGGTGCGCTGGGCACGCACGAATAATATTTATGGAACAGTTCTGGATGAATATTTCAAAGGTCCCGGCTCCACGGAGCGCTACACCTATGGATGGATCGCCATCTACAACGGCTTTACCGGCTACAGCAGACTGGACGTCGTGAATGGCATTGCCCGCCTGTACCTGACCGGACAGTGTGAAGCCAGCACCAACCCGTATACGATCGCAGATATCCTAACCTATAACCTCAAGCAATTCCCTGAGATCACATACGTCAAGGTCTATGATGAGAACGGGCTGACGAGAGATCCCTTTGGATTAAGCGATTCTGAGCCCGTCTGTCTGCATCCCTAAGCGAACCCAGCCTGATCCTGCAATTCCCATTACTAGGTCTAAAGGACCGTTGCAAAGAAAGCAACAGACTATTACGCTTCGGGTTAGGAGGAATGCATGTTACGCCGAATGTTGATTTTCATTTTCGTCATCGTTCTGGTTTCGTCCTGCAACAATACGGAGACATCTCCTACCAACCCGCCGGTTTCTTCACCGCTGCCGGATACACCGATTGCTAGCGTGGTCCCTACCACAGAGACGCCAATTCCGATCGAGACGCTGCTCGCTTTGGCGGACCTCCCCACGGAAACCGAAACATCCACATCCACACCGTCTGTGACTCTTGCCTCGCCGCGCGAGCAGCCGGTCAATTGCCGAGTGGGACCGGACATCTCGTACGCAATCATCGGCGCTTTGTTAGTGGGAACTCAGGCGGAAGTAATCGGGAAGAATCCCGATATCACCTGGTTGTATGTTCGCAATCCGAGTGACCCCTCGAACAACTGCTGGCTTTCCGTGGATTTTATCAACGTGGATGGGCCTGTGGAACTGCTCCCGGTGGTGGGTGCACCGGAGATTATGGTGACGGGAGTCAAGGTCAGTGTGGAACCGGCGGCAATCAATGTCGCCTGCGACGCGTTCCCTCAGAATGTGGTCATCAATACCCAGATCACCACAAATGGCCCGACGATTGTGACCTGGTTCTGGCAGTCCGATGTGGGCAAGCGCTCTACGGAAAAGCAGGTGCTGTTTGAAGCTGGGGATTCCAAACTTGTGCAAGATTACTACCAGATAGATCGAGCTGGCGATTATTCCATTCAGGTGCAGACCCTCGTACCAAACATTGTGACTGCCAGCGCCACTTTTAAGGCGATTTGCACTCCTTAAAATCCGGCTTTTTACGCCCTCTACCGCTCGTCCGGTATGAGCGGCGTTCGAGAGTCTGTAAGGTCTGGCTTGCTACCCTTGATATATAATCATTTCATGCCGGAGACACTGTGAAGCATATTCTGCGGGTGATTGCACGGTTGGGGCTCACCACCTGTGCTGCTTCTGCGGCAAGCCCGGATGCCAGGTTCATAGATAAACTGGCAGACATTCAGGTGTGCAGAACGTGGATCATTGCCGCTGAGACAGATCACATGCCCCCATTCACGGGCATCACCGGGTACAGACCCAGCGCCGACGCGAAGTGCGAACACACTCCGTATACAGCCAATCCATTTCATGGTTCTGCCGTGGAGTGGCGAAGAAACTGGCAAGCCAGTGGAGCGCCCCAAGCTCGGCGATCACTGGGATCTTAATGTAGATTCTCTTGCCGTAACCTGCGCCTTTC
>JBKPQD010000246.1:0-3718 GCA_046733915.1 Chloroflexota bacterium | reverse complement strand
GCGGATATTCCGTGCGAAATTTATTTTCGGGTGTGCCGCGTACCCAGCGCGCTTCATAATCCAGGATGGCAAGCAGCAAGCGCGGATTGACGGAATTCTCATAGGCGCTTCGCTCGATGATACCTGCGCCGGTGGTCCATTCGGACGTATTCAACCACTCTCGGTATGTGGAAAGATAACCTCCCGCATCCTTGACGTAACCGGCGATGTCGAACCCCACGGAGGTGGCAGAAAAAACAACTTCGTTATCAGGGATCAGCTGCAGCGCTGGTGCATATTGGATGGAAGGATCGCGGCGGTCCGGGATGATGAGCAATGTGCCGGGATCGAGCAATCCACTATCGGGCAGAACTTTTGGCGAGGCGATCTCGGATACTTCCACGCCGAATCGTTTTGCCACGGCCGGGAGCCAGTCTCCACTTTGCGCATAATACAAAATCGTCGGCGCGGCTGTCACTTGAGCAACCGTATTTTGAACGATAGGGGAAGTGGTCTCCTGTACATCGACGAACGCTTCGCTGGTTGCGGTGGGTAGGGGCGTAGACGTGAGTGTTGGCACCGATTCAACTACAAAGGGACCCAAGGCCGTGGGTGTTTCCGACGGCGCGATCACTGCCATCGTCGCAGAAGGAATACCACCGGGCGGTGTAGGCGTCAAATATTCTCCCCATAAGGACGCGTTTCCGACGCAGGATGCGGTGAGCAAAGAAACAGCGATAAATAGGGCTGGGATTCGTTTCACAATTCGTCCGTTGCGCGAATTATACCTGTGTTGATTCCACATGAGGAGTACGGAAAACAGACGCTTCGCCTACGCACTAGGCAAGATAACCACTATTTCGAGATCTGGTTGATCCCATCGAAGACGCCTTCCATCGCTTCCAGCTGGGTGCCACCGCGAGTGAGATAACCGTCATACTCAACGCCGTTCCCGCTGGAGATCCAGCCATCCAAATTGAATGGAATATTGCCATCGGCGGGAATCCATTCCCCATTGTATTTGCGCGCCAGGTGAACGTGCGTGCCATTCGACACCCCACCCTCGCAGGAAGGATGCCCGATCCGTTCGCCGGTGGAAACATATGTGCCGGGCTGGACCCGGTCGCGCGTCTCGATGTGCATGTAAAGGATATTCCAGCCGGTCTGTTCGTAGCCATCGTTGTCGAGATCTTGGATGACTGCTCCGTTCTCCGCGCGCACAATCACTCCATCCGCGGCAGCGACAACCCAGGCATCGCTGGTTACGCATCCAGCCGGTTCTCCAGGTGGCGCGAAGTCAATCGCCGCCCAGGCAGATCCAGAGTCCCAGCCGCCATGCGGACCACCGGTTAACGACCACGTCTGTCCCGGTTCAAAAGGCAATTGCATCGGCGGCGCGCTCAAGCTTGAAGGGATCAGAGAGGTGACCTGAATATCGAAGGGATTCCCAAAGAGCAGGTTGTAGGTCAGAGAAAATCCAAACTGGCTGACATCCAGATCCCAGACGGCGCGATTGTTATAGAGTGCAAGGAAATATTGCAGGCCTGCTGTGCCCGCATTGATTGTGGGGCTCATCGGCACATAGGTTCCATCACTGAGCGAAAGAGTCGCAAGCGCTTCGGCGCGCCACAAGTAATAGCCGCGGTTTAAGTTGTTTGCCGCCCAGGCCATCTGCCGATTCAGTCCGGCATAGTAATCATCATAGAAACCAAGTGGGTAGTCCACATTGGAGGGCGATGAATTCGTCACCCACTGGCTACGATATTCCAGCAGCGCGAGCAATAGCCGAGGGTTGACCGAATAATTTTGCGAGATGCGCTCGATAATTTGTGAGCCGGTCAGCGTCTCGCCGTTAACATCCTGGGTATAGGTTGCAAGATATCCACCTTCTTTCTGGATGAAGGCATCGGTATCAAACTCTATACTAGCAGGACCATAGACTAACTCCGAATCAGGGATGATCTTAAAGGAGGACCCGGGGTTAGTAGCAGCATCCACAGGCGGGATGTTCAATGTCATGCCGATGGTGAGTACGCTTGATTCATTCAAACCGTTGGCTTGCATCAGTGTATTGAGCGAGATCCCGTATGCTCCCGCGATGCTGCCCAGCGTATCTCCCGCCTGGACGGTGTATGTTTCTATGGACTGACGCGGCGAGGGCAGCGCATGAGGAAGATCGGGAGTGGGAGTGGAAGCAATGGCATCCGGGGAGGTGGTGTTCACGGAAATGGGAGCCCGGGTCGGCGGTAATCCTGGCGTTCGCGTCTCCACGACAAATTGACCGTTTTGGACGACGGCTGCAGCCGGTGCCATCACGGTCCGGTTCACTGGCGAAAATGGATCGTAGGTAGGATACGCTGCGGTGGGAACGGCCGGTGTACAGGAAGAAAGCAGTAAAACAAAAATTGTGATCCCTGCTATATAGATCGGTGCGTTGCGTAGCATAAGTGGAATTCTACCAAAAATGGTCCGGGAATAAAACCGGGCAACGCGTTTGTCATTGCCCGGTTCCACAGCACTGTCTTTGAAGACTATCGACGGAACCCTGAGTCATGAATCAAATTTTCTAATCCTTTGATCTTGCTTTCGCGCTCCTCCAGTGCCGCCGCGACCACATCCCGCATGGAAATAATACCGACCAAGATGCCGTTCTCCACCACAGGTAAGTGGCGAATATGCAATTTCATCATAATCGCCATACACTCGTCTGTGGATGTCTCGGTCGTGACGCTGTAGATTGATTCCGTCATCACCTCTCTGACAAATGTCTTTGCAGCGCTACGACCTTCCAGCTCCCCCTTTTGGACATAATCGCGTTCGGTGAAGATGCCAATGATCTTGTTTTCGTCCATTACCAGTACCGAGCCAATATTTGCCCCCGTCATCACCCGGAGCGCCTTCAAGACCGTTTCATCCGCCTTGACGGCGTAGTGCGTGCTATCCGTTTTTGAGTCAACGAGATGTTTTACAGTAGCCATAATTCTGCCAATCTTCATGCATGTTTCTTCAGGGCCAGAGCGTCTGCCCTAACGATGTTGCTGCAATCAGTATAGCAAAAATGGAGATAAAAAGCGCACCAGGTTTTCAACGCTTACTTTTGAAGATCAGGGACGTGTCGTTCGTTCGAGCAGTTCTCGCAACAGGTTGTTGTTTTCCCTCATAAGCTGCTGAACTTCCTCATCGGCTTTGCGGCGATCCTTGATGTAGGCTGTCGTGTTGATCAGCATGAACGGCACAACGACGAAAAAGAACAGAAAGAAGCTAAGCGGTCCTTCCATTTTCCATTCCTTTCACGCAGGCAAAAACAGACCTCTGGCACGTATCCAACCCGTGATCAAATCCAGCGCCTGCGGAACTAGTTCTGCGGTTTGCTCGGAAAGCTGTTGGGATAAGCCGAAGTGATATCCCCGCACGGAAAGCAGGGCGGCATCTGGCTTATTCCCGTACAATGTTTCGCAAAAGGAGATCAGGGATTGCGGCGTGAGATGATGGGTGAACGGCGAAGCTTGAAACTCACTTTCCACTTGAATCAAACGTATAGATTCAGAAATGTTGCCGGTATGCGCGTCGACAAAGCAGACGTATTCGTAACCATGGATATCTTCTGCCATCTCAGGGGTGAGCTGTAAATAGAAGGCAAAATCGATCGGGGTGGACACTGGAAACTCATCTTCGTATGTACTCGGCGTGGGCAACCCGAGCTTTAATGCCATGGCGTGGAGAATATGCCATGCCACAC
>JBKPQD010000245.1:0-4116 GCA_046733915.1 Chloroflexota bacterium | reverse complement strand
CAACATATGTACGGTATCCCGGAGCCAATTCGCGTCTGGAATTGGCATCTCAAGGAATTGTCTTATTACAAGGCAAAAGTGAGTAATCGTGACTTGGTGCGACTACGATTCCTGAACATGATCATAAAAATGTTGGATTGGTTTGAGGAAAGCAAAGTTACCGGCGGATCAAGTCTTGTCAGGCTCAGCCGGCGTATCAACGCCATTCTGCACCGACAGATCAATGTGGATATTCCACCGGAAAAACTATTCGGCAAGACTGTCGGCACAACGAAAGGGCGTCCAGACAAGGTGTTTTTTGTCGCGACGCATGAAAGCCCTGAAACAAGGGTGCAGCCGATTGATCCGCGCGAAATCGTTCAAAGGATGGTATTTTCGTTACAGGAAGAACGCAGTGAGTTCCTCTCTTATTACCAGAAATTTCGCTTTGCCTTCCCCGAGGCTACGAATCCGTTTATTGATCAAATCGAAGAAACGCAGCGCAGGATATTGACCAATGTGCTTGCAGACAAAGAAGCATATGTCGTTTATCATCCCTATCCTTTTTCCCTGCCCAAGTTGTTTGAATTGACACGTCCTTACTGCATGTAAGCAACGAATAGACGAGGACAAGAGTGTTTACAGTCACCTTAATCGGTCCGGATGGGACCGGCAAATCCACGATTAGTAAGAAGCTCCAGAATTTGCTTCCCCTGCCCACACAATATATCTATATGGGAATTAACCAGGAAGCAACAAACTTTACCTTGCCCACCACAGTGCTTTGGAAAAAGTTAAAACGGGCCAGTGGCAGGCAAACGGATATGGGTGGACCGCCTGATCCAAATCGAATCCAGCGCCCTCCCAAGAATCCTCTGAAACGGATGGCAAGAGAACTGAAATCTGGATTCTGGATCGCCAATTTAATCGCCGAGGAGTGGTTTCGCCAGTGTGTGACTTGGCACTATGTATCTCGCGGCTACGTTGTTATTTTTGACCGGCATTTTTATTTCGATTATTATAAATATCATATTGCCAAAAGCAGTATGCACCGAACGCTTGCAGAGCGGGTCCATGGATTTTTCCTAAACCGCCTTTTCCCAAAACCAGACTTGGTAATTTTTCTGGACGCTCCCGCGGAAGTGTTGTTCGCGCGGAAACAAGAAGGGTCAGTAGAATTGCTGGAACAACGGCGCCAGGAATATTTGCAGTTCCAGGACAGGGTCCAACGGTTTGTTACTGTGGATACAACCCAATCTATCGAAGAAGTAGCCGACCAGGTCTCCGGCATCATCTTGGATTTCTACCGTTCCAAAAAGGGCGCAAGAGAAGTGCTGTCCAAGTCCGAAGTAAAGTGAGCGAAACCGTGTTCCAGATGATCAAAAATGCCGCATGGGCTGCTGCGAAAAGCTCCGGGTTCGATCGATTTGTTGAACTATTGGAAAGCGTAGATAGCCACAAACCAGGTTTTCTGCGCGTGTTGACCTACCATCGCGTAGATGAACCCGCACGGCGACCTTGGTTGGATCCGGGTTTGATCAGCGCATCCCCACACGACTTTGATGCGCAGATGGCATATCTGGCGGCTCACTATCAGGTGCTCACTGCGAGTGATGTACTCGATGTCGTTAAAACCGGGAAAGCTAAAGATTTACCGCCACGCGCAGTGCTGGTTACCTTTGATGACGGATATTATGACTTCGAAGAGCAGGCTTGGCCGGTGCTAAAACGGCATAAAATTCCGGCTACCTTATTTGTTCCCACCGCCTATCCGGATCACCCTGAGCAAACATTTTGGTGGGACAATCTTTATCAAGCCATACAAAGCACAAACCGCAAAGAGAGCCTGACTACGCCCATCGGGGAATTTTCCCTAACGACTCCGACCTCACGAAATCAGGCATATCAGAGCTTGAAAAACTATATCAAGACATTGAAACATACGGAAGCAATAGCAACAGTAAAAGCGTTTTGCAACGACCTGGGCGTTGAGCCTGCCAGCAATTGCATTATGAGCTGGGACGCCCTGCGCAAGCTCAGCCAACAGGGACTCACATTAGGCGCTCATACCAGAACACATCCATTGGTGAATCGGATCTCGTTGGAGGAAGCACGCCAGGAGGCTGTGGGTTCATTCCAGGATCTAAAACAGCAAATAGGCTCTATTCTTCCCATATTCGCGTATCCCAGCGGGGAATTCAGCGATGATGTGGTGAATATGCTGGCAGAAGAAGGCTTTGCTCTGGCATTTACAACAAAGCGAGGTATAAACAATATTGCTCACATGCATCCCTTGCGGCTACAGCGGATCAATGTGGGCGGGAGAACGACACTGCCAATTTTACGTGCACAATTGCTTTCCTGGACAGTTCATTTCAACGGACTGCAGAACCGCCTGAGCGCATAAACCGATAACAAGGAAGACACGATGGTCAATACCAAGCTTCAGAACGAGGGGCCTTATGCCATTGTCATTGGGCTGGATTCGCTTACAGGCCTACAAACTGCGCGGATCCTGGCGCAGCGTGGCGTCCCGGTAATCGGGATCGCAAAAAATTCAGGTCATTTTGCCTGCCGAACAAAGGTCTGTAAAAAAATCCTGGTCACCAACACAGACGGTGATGCGCTCATCGATACATTGGACACTCTCCGGCCAACGCTCAAGGAAAAAGCAGTGCTGTTCCCGTGCTCTGACACAAGCGTCCTGGTCCTCGCTCGTCACCGAGAGCATCTCGATAGCGCCTATCATGTTCGATTGCCGTCAGCCGATGTGATAGAGATGATGGTGGATAAAGTCAGGTTTTATCAATTCGCTCAGGAACATAATCTGCCGCTTACCGAGACTTACTTTTTATGCTCTCGCAAGGATGCCGAGGTAGTATCTCGTAAGATCACCTATCCGGCTATCTTAAAACCACCGTATCGGCCAGATGAATGGCGCAAACACACCCGCGAAAAGGCATTCAAAGTTATGAATGCAGAAGACTTACTGTCTCGATATGACCAATGTTCCCAGTGGGCCGATAGCATGATCGTGCAGGGATGGATCGAAGGACCGGATACAAATCACGTGACTTGCAATTGCTATTTCAACGCCAATTCGGAGCCTCTGGTCACATTTACCTCGCGCAAGTTGCGCCAGTGGCCGCAGAAGACCGGTCAGGGTTGTTTCGGCGAGGCCTATCGAGATGACCAGGTCGCGCGCGAAACAATCAATCTATATCAGAGCGTCGGATTTCGTGGCCTCGCCTACCTGGAAATGAAACGAGACGAGCGAACGGGCAAATATTTCATCATTGAGCCGAACGTAGGACGCCCCACGGGCAGATCGGCGACTGCCGAAGCGAACGGGGTAGAGTTGCTTTACACCATGTATTGTGATGCAACCGGGCGAGCCCTGCCAGAAAATCGTGAGCAAAAAGATGGGAAAGTCAAGTGGATCTATTTTCGTCAGGACGTTCAATCCGCTATGACGTCCTGGGCACATGGAGAACTTACCTTAGGGGAATGGCTGCGGTCGCTCCGTGTTCCAAAATGGGACGCTATTTATTCCCGGACAGATCCTGCTCCCTTCTGGTACGATGTGTGGGGAGCCATTAAATATCAGATCCAACGCAAATTTTCGAAATGAGCCGCGGGGGAACGTACCGCCTAAATTAGGCATAAATCATCTTTACTAGAACGAAGAGATCCCCATCTGCTTGCAGCGGGGATTTTTCATACACCTATCCTCCTTGCCGCCCAAGAAATCCAGGCGGCCGGGGTATTTTTAATCTAAAATCGAACGTTCATGAACAAGAATGCCAGGGATAAGACGCTCCTTAAAACTGCGAAAGCATCGCTTTGCCTTTGATATACTTAATTCCTTTCAAAAAATATAAGTGCGAGGATTCAAACACATTTGAGTTGTTGACCGGAGACGTATTCTTGACGAGACATATACAATATATTGTTACAGCCGTAAGTTGGCTGCTCCTTTTAGGCGCTGGATGTACTCGGCGCGAGGTTACTGAAAATATTGGCCCTACAATTGCACCAGCTGTTTCAGCTTCAACCCAAGTGGAGATTACGGATCCGCCTCCGCCCATTATGACAGCTGCTATGAGCGTTGCACCTGTGGAGAAAATGGTGCCATAC
>JBKPQD010000244.1:0-2606 GCA_046733915.1 Chloroflexota bacterium | reverse complement strand
GGAAATTGTCAGCGGGGATTCGTGGGCAATGCAGGCGGTCGCGTTGGGTATCGTTGGCATTCTCGGCGGCCGTATCCCCTCCTGGCTGGCGGGATTGCCAGTGGTGCTGCGCTTCGACTGGGACCGGCTGCTGATCTCCATGCTATTTGGTATCAGCCTGCTGACGGCGGGCTTGATCGATTATTTAATCAAAGACGGAAGTCGAAAACAGATTTTTATCAGTCTGCTCCTTGCGCTTGCGGTCGGGATGCAATTTCAGCAAGCCAACACGTTTCGCCGTGCCTGGGAGAATCAAAAAAACTTTTTCTGGCAACTTGCATGGCGCGCTCCCGCGCTCAAGCCAGGCACAATGTTACTCGCCGAGGAACTGCCCCTTTCCTATGTGGCGGATCTGCAGCTCTCGGCACCTCTCAATCTCGTCTATGCTCCGGATGCATCCAAATTTTCGTATATGATTCTCTATCGAAAGAACCGGCTGAGTGGATCGTTCCTTCCCAAGCTTTCTCCCAATCTTCCCGCCGAGGGTCAATACAGAACAGTGAAGTTCCGAAGCACAACGTCGAATATTGTCATGATGGTTTTGCCAAGCAACGGATGCCTGCAGCTGGTGGATCCTCGTTATTCTTCGGCCGTGACGCTGACTGACGTGCCCCAGGCGTTTACGGAGAATCTTGGCTTGTCTAATATCGATCAGGTTGAAAATGAGAATCGCGCCAATCCGGCGAGATATTTTGGAACGGAGCCGGCGCATACCTGGTGTTACTATTTCGAGAAAGCCGAGCTCGCCCGTCAATTCAATGATTGGGATGGAGTCATTCGTAGTTACCAATCCGCCACTTCGGCAGGGTATTTGCCTTTGTTACCCTCCGAGAATCTTGTATTTCTTGAAGCGTTTGCCCGTTCCGGGAAGACAGATAAAGCCCTGGATTTGACAGAGACTGTGATCAAACAAGACCGTAAACTGTGTAAGGCGCTGATGTCCATCTGGGAACGTACGCTGACTGCCTCGCCTGCTGCGGATTCGAAGGTCTCGAAGATGATGGATGGATTAAAGGACCTGCCGGAGTGTAACTAACCCCTTACACGCGGAACGCTCTTTTGGGATATGATTAAGTTCACGGCTTCGAAAATCCCTGAATACCTTTTGAATTTATGATTGATCTTTCCAGTGCACGATTTGCATTTTTAGACCTTGAAACGACAGGGCTCTCGCCCTGGTTTGGCGACCGTATTTGCGAAGTAGGCATCGTATTGACCCAAGGGAAACGCATCAAGCAGCAATTCCAAGTGCTGGTCAATCCGGAGCGTCCGCTTTCCCTGGGGGCGGCGAGCATCAATGGACTTACAGACGAGCAACTCTCCCGTGAACGCTCATTCGCAGATGTAGCGGATGATGTTGCCGAGTGGCTGAGGGGGACCGTTGTCGTCTGTCACAACGCCCAATTCGACCTCCAGTTTTTAGATAGCGAGTTCCGCCGCTTGAAGCGCGAAATCGTCATCCCCAATCTGATCGATACGTTGATCCTGGCGCGACAGTACTATGATTTGCCCTCCTACAGCCTGCTTTCGATTGCGGAAGCCTTTCACATCCCGGTGACGAATGCCCACCGCGCCCTGGACGATGCCCATACCGCCCGAGGCATCTTCTTCGCCATGATGGACGGCTTGAAGCAATTCAACAAGCCGCTGGATGAATACATCGGCATTTACAATTCGCCCGTCTGGCCCAACGAGGGAATCCAGCTTCCCACCGAATTGGGCGAAGCAATTTATAGCCAGAAGAAATTGTTCATCCGCTACGTGGATACGAAAGGGGAGCAAACGGAGCGCTGGGTCACACCAAAACAAGTAATGGGATTATCCGATTATGTATATCTCAAGGCGCACTGTCACTTGCGCAACGACGAGAGGAATTTCCGACTGGATCGGATCATTGAAGTAAGGGTGGAAGTAGAGAAGTAAAGCACTGCATGTCATGGCGAAGGCGATAGCTCGAAGCAATCTCCTATAATAATAAAATTTAACCGGGTGGCATTTTCTGTGTAAGAGTAGATTGCTACGTCATTGCTACGCGGCTCCTCGCAAAGACATTTGTGACTTAAGTTGTTTTTCCAGCCCCTGCAGCATGTTTTCCAAACAGCAAACAGCCAGATACAAAGCTATCCCAGGCAGGTGAAGATAGAGATGAAGTGCATTATCAGTATAATATTCAACAAAGAACAGATTCAGCTGTTTTCAGGAGGATATGGATGGACACATCATTATCGGAATTTGATGGTCCACGCCTGGTACGCCGTGAAGAAGCGTTTGCTTCAGGTCAACTGTTCCGCTTGTGCTTCGGGCTGCCGGAGGCGGATAACAAGGAAGAGATCCTCGCGAATTACGTCCCGCCCCGGCGTGGAGGAACATATGTGATCGCTCATCAAGGCAGGTTAGTTTCACAGCTTGGCGTCTTCCATGATCGGCTCAAAATGTATGATGGGACGATCGATGTTGGCAGTGTTGGCGGCGTGGGCACACATCCTGAGTATCGCAAGCAGGGCTTGGCAAGTCGCTTATTGGAACACGGTACAGATCAATTGGTGAACGAAGGAGCGCGGCTCATG
>JBKPQD010000243.1:0-3532 GCA_046733915.1 Chloroflexota bacterium | reverse complement strand
TTTGATGCGGCAACTGAAGAAGCGATCCGCTAACAGATTTCTTTGATTTTTCGCCCCGGACAACGACCGTCCGGGGCGATTTTTTTAATTCTGAAAACTTTAAGATTTTAATTTGTTAAAAGTGTTGAAAATATGGATTTTTATGCTACACTAACCAAGCCTGATGTGCTCCCCATTCCTCATTTAGGGTATGACGTGCCTGCTTTTTACTGGCTTCCCACAAATCATAATGTTAGGAATTTTAACAAACACGCGGCGGTGGAGCTCATCCGCTTCGCGGGGAGGGGAATTTCCCGCACCGATCTGGCCGATCAAATGGGGCTAACCAAGTCGGCAGTCACGATCATTGTCAATGATCTCATCTCAAATAACATTATTCTCGAAACCGAAAGTCGCAGCACATCAAGTGGTCGCCGGCCGGTGGTGCTTGAAATTAATCCCAACCAGGGCTTGGTGGCCGCCATCGATCTAGGTGCCGCGCATTTGAGTGTGGCTCTCGGAGATTTTTCTGCTCGCATTTTGGAAGAAGTGGAAGTCGCGTTTCGAATTGACAACGGACCGGAAGTCTGCTTGCGTGAAGCAGACCGGCTCTTACAAGAGATACTAAGGAAACGAGGCCTGACGACGTCGAACCTTGCCGGTATCGGCGTGGGCGTTCCGGGGCCAGTCATCGCCGAAGAAGGGATGGTTATGGCACCTCCGATCATGCCGGGTTGGGACCGTTTCCCCATCCGGACGACGCTCGAAAAGACATGGAAAACATCGATCACGTTGAACAACGATGCCGAACTCGGCGCGCTGGGAGAATGGGCATACGGTGCAGGTCGCGGAGAAAAAAATCTGGCTTTTATCAAGGTGGGTAGCGGGATTGGCGCGGGATTGATCATCAACCAGCAGATCTACGGCGGAACAACAGGTTCGGCAGGAGAGATTGGACATCTCACCGTTGACGAGAATGGTCCGCTCTGCACGTGCGGGAATCATGGCTGTCTCGAAGCGTTTGCCGGTGGGCATGCTATCGCTGCGCAGGCACGGAAACTTGTTAGCTCCGGCAAGCGGACGTTGCTTTCTGAAAAGGCCGTTGATTCGCTGAATGCTCAGGATGTTGCCGAAGCTGCGCGCCGAGGCGACCTCCCCGCCCAGGAAATTGTCAAGCGCTCTGGCACATATATCGGCATCGCGATTGCAGGCTTGATCAACCTATTTAATCCAAGTACGGTTATCATCGGCGGTGGCGTGGCACAAGTCGGTGACCTGTTGACTGGACCGATCCGCCAGGCAGTGCGCGAACGATCACTACGCGCATCCGAACACAGAGTCCGAATCACGACTGCCATGCTCGGACGACGATCATCGCTGATAGGCGCTCTGGTGCAGGCGATTAATATTGCCATTCATGACACCATGGAACGCAGAACGCAAGGCACAAAGCATCACTCTTTGGAAATGGAACAGCCATCAGAATTCAACCCGATAAAGGAGGTGATTGTAAACAAGGAATAAGAGACATATAATTTGCGCAATGCACGTCGTATTTACGAACCAAAATCAATATTCATCCATTAGGAGAAGAGAAACATGAAGAATAGATTTTCCGTACTCTTCGGGCTGCTGCTCATCGCCAGCATCATGCTTTCTGCATGTGGGGGCGCGCAACCGGCAGCTACCGAAGCCCCAGCAGCCACAGAAGCGCCAGCTGCAACGGAGGCTCCTGCCGCCACCGAAGCCCCGACTGAAGCTTCCACTCAGGCAGCCACAGAAGCGCCGGTTAGCGGGGCTAGCGGTGAAGTCACCCTCTGGCACGCCTATGGTACTGGCTCTGCTGAAGAAGTTGCTCTGACCAAGCTGCTGGATCAGGCCAAGACTGATCTTCCCAATATCACGATCAACGTTCTCCAGGTCCCATTCAACGATGTTTTTAACAAGTATCGCACCGATGTGGCTGCGGGTGGTGGACCAGATATTTTTATTGCTCCGAATGACTCGCTCGGTGACGATGCCCGCGCCGGTCTCATCGCCGACATCACGGACCTTGCCGCCGGCAAGCTCGAAAACGTCAACCAGCTCGGGATCGATGGCATGACCGTGGATGGCAAGCTCTATGGTATTCCTGAGTCTCTGAAGGCTGTTGCTTTCTGGTACAACAAGGACCTGATGGCGACTCCGCCTGCCACCACCGATGAGCTCAAGGCCGCTATGGAAGCTGGCACGCCCGTCGGCATGAACTATGGCTGCTACCACATGTACGGCTTCTTCAACGCCTTCGGCGGTAAGATCTTCGATACCGACTGGAAAGTCGTTGCCGATCAGGGAAACGGTGTCGCGGACACCTTCACCTATTTGAACGATCTTTACCAAATTTCCAAGAAGAATGCCTGGGCGATGAATGATACAGATGCCCTGGCACCTTTCAGCGAAGGCAAACTGGCTGCCGTGATGAACGGGAACTGGGCGATGGGCGATTACCGCAAGGCACTGGGCGATAAGCTCGGCGTCGCTCCGCTGCCCGCCGGACCTGCAGGTCCCGCTGCCCCGATGCTCGGTGTGGATGGTTTCTACTTCAACCCGAACAGCCAGAACCAAGAAGCTGCTCTTGAAGTGGCTCTCTACCTGACCAACAAGAATTCCCAGACCGTCATGATGAACGAAGCCGGTCACGTGCCGGTGCGCACCGATGTTGAAATCACCGATCCCCTGATCCAGGGCCTCGTGGATGCCTTCAACAAGGGCGCTACTGTCCGCCCGCAGGTTCCTGAATTGGGCAAGTACTGGTCCAACTTCTGCGGCACCGATCAGATCTTCGAAAAGGGTGTCGCACCCGCCGACTTTGTCAAGAGTGCAGTCGAAGCTTCAAACAAGTAAGTCCTTCGAGTCGGAAAGATGAGATTGCTCATCGAAAAGTAAGTTTGTTGACAAAGGTAAACAGGGGTTGCTCTGTTTACCTTTGTCTTTTTATATGGCTATCTACCACAATTTCCAACAGCACGGAGGCACAAATGCGAAGTACAGCAGCCTTAAATGCAAAGACTCAAGGCAAAAAGCGGACCACCAATGTGCGTAAGGCGATGCTGCCTTACATGTACCTTGTCCCAGCATTTGCTGTGATGGCCGTCATCACTTTTTACCCGCTGATCTATCAACTCATCATCTCGTTCACGGATTTCCAGACCAAGGATCTTCGCTTCGGCCTTGCCTCCCCTCAGCTTCACTTTATCGGCTTCAAAAATTATGTGGATATTTTGACGGGCGGATTGCCGGTTCAAAACTTTGAGTTCTTCCGTGTTCTGATTTACAACTTCTGGTGGGCGATCACGAATGTGATGGTACATGTCCCCGCCGGAGTTTTGATCGCCGTGCTGCTGAACACACAGGGACTCTGGTTGAAAAGAGTCTACCGCGCGATCTACATTCTGCCGGTGGTCATCCCTCCGATTATGGTTGCCACAGTCTGGCGCAATATATTTGATCAACAATATGGCGCGATGAATCAATTCCTGACAGCCGTTTTGCATCTTCTTGGCTCCCCCCAGAC
>JBKPQD010000242.1:0-1333 GCA_046733915.1 Chloroflexota bacterium | reverse complement strand
GTGGGTCCCTTCACGACTTCATAGGAAACCATCTTGCGTTCGGTTTCCGTCTCATCATAGTGTCGACCAATGAACCGCTTGATGGAATAAATTGTATTTTCTGAGTTGACGACTGCTTGTCGCTTCGCGGTCTGACCGACGAGTCGCTCGCCGTTTTTATTGAAGGCGACCACCGATGGGCACAATCTGCCCCCCTCCGAGGTAGGGATCACGGTTGGCTGTCCACCTTCCATCACGGCGACAACACTATTTGTTGTTCCCAAGTCAATACCAATTATCTTTGCCATAGAGAGGCTCCTTGCATTTAATTCATAGAATAAGCGCGTGCTTCGCGCTACGATTATTCAATGTACTCATATTACCCCGCCAATGCAAGAAAACTATTAACGCTTTGTAGAATTTGAATTGGATTTCGACCCGACCCCCACCGCCCTTCGGGCGCCTCCCCCAAATTCCAATTTCGAACTTGGAATAATTATCCTAAATTTCCATTATGAATTTGGGGGAGGCTGGGAGGGGGTCAGGGGGCACTCACCTTCACCCAATCAAAGGAAGCGATGATCGGTGTATTCTCATAGGAAGAGGCGGCAAGGCCCACGTTGCCACTCCCCCTTTCGTAGCGACTCACATCCACATTGCGGATGAGCGTGTCGTTGATATATAGTGCAAGAGTTCCGTTAGAGCAAACCATGCCGATTTGCTGTTCGACACCACTTTGCCCAATCTGGCTTGAGGAACCGTCTAGAATCGGCAGGTAATCTGCCACGCCGCTGGATAGCCACTTACCGAAGAGCACGTTATACGTCCCATCCGTTGAGACATTGTATTCGAGCCAGCCACCGGTCTCGCTATAATTACAGATCAATCCCATGGAGGCAGGGCTGAGAGCATTATTCACAAATTTTGTATCCACACGGACACCCTCATATTCCTGGGGACCATATAACGCGTAAACCCAGCTGTAGGGCGCATCCATTTGCAGTAAGAGCCGGCTGTTTTCATTCTTAATATTTGGGGTCGATTCATTTCCTGCCTGGAGGATGACCCATCCCGCCAGCGAGCCATCAAACTCATCCGTGAAGAACCGTGGGAAAGGAGTCGCGGTAGATTCGAGAGTGGCCGTCGCGGGCGGCGTATCCGTCACCGGCAACGCAGAAGGCGAGGGCGTGGCGGTTGCGAAAAGGGGAGCATCTGGTGTAGGGGATGTGGTCGGTTGTTGGCCTGCACAGGCAGCCAGCAGGATAAGACATCCGAGCACAAGAAAGATTTTTTTCATTGAATTCCCTAGTGTAGCGCTTAATTGAGATCGACCAGCACGATCTTTGAATTGTTT
>JBKPQD010000241.1:0-2832 GCA_046733915.1 Chloroflexota bacterium | reverse complement strand
CAGATGGCGGTGGAACAGGACAAGAACCCGGGTCGTCCCTTCGACATGGCTGTCTCCGATTATTATCACACCAGCAACGACCTGCTCTGGAAAAAGCATATGGGCGACCAAGCGAAACCGAAGAACTGGAACATAGACTTTTACGCCTGGTACATTGTAAGACCCCAACGACAGGGCAAACGCAAAAGGTCAGCGCGGCGGTGATCGGGTTGCTCGACAAAGAGGACGAAGCCTTGTCCGTTGTTCCCCCGCCATACCGGCTCTGCTAAAAAGACCCGTCACTAACGGGTCTTTTTCAATCTCGAACCCCTCGGATTCAGGAAGCCAATGAATAAGAAGCTGCCAATGAGCGTCAACAGGCACCACATTACACTAAAGATACCCACGGCGTACGAGCGACCGAACATAGGCAGGGGACGAAACACAAACCATATTTTGTACCACCAGCTCGGGAACCAACGGGCATTCTCCACCCAGGGATACAACAATAAATTCGTATCGTGAGATATGAGATCGAACCCGATGTGGGAAAGAATACCGATCATGACCGAGGAACTCAACAGCCCGAATGGGGCCCGGCGGCGAGAAACGGCATTCCCGCTTCCGGTTGGATCGCTGTTTGCGGGTGCTTTTCTGAAAAACGTCCAGAAACGTCCGGCAACGGCTGCCAGCAGGGAGGTGATGGCGATGCCGCCCACGAAATCAAGTGTAAAAATTCCTACCAGCGAGTGACCATACCATTGCTTGAAATACCCGTTGATGGAAAAACCTAAGATGGTATCGGTGATGTCGGGCATGGCGGCGCCAACCGATAAAGCGAGCGCGTCAAAGGAATGGGGCCAGCGGCGTACGACGGGCAGGATCAAGCCTTGATGAGCAGGAAAAGTCATTGGCATATTCGTTTACCTATTCGGGCGGGTCTGCATTTGAGTTTGTACGTGCAACGTGCTTTCTATTGTAAAGCAGATGTCAGCCGGGCGAGGTTGTCAAAGAATTTGGTGAGGAAGGGCCGGGCCTGCCAGGTCTCCAAATACAATGGTCGCGAGCAGCGCAGGTATTCTGCTTCGATCTTCCGTAAATCGGCAACGACCTGGGTGTTATAGCACGTCAGCGTGACTTCCAGGTTGAGCTGGAAGGAACGGATATCCATGTTGCTCGAGCCGATCACTGCGATATCGTCATCGATGCTCATCGACTTCGAGTGTAATATCACCGGCGCGCGGTAACGGTAGATCCGGACTCCGGCTTTCAACAGCTCTTCATAGTAGGAACCCTGCGCATGATAGACCAGGAATTGGTCGCCGATCTCCGAAACGATGAGCGTAACCTCCACCCCTCGCTGGGCTGCGGAGGTGAGCGCCAGCAAAACGGTCTCCTCCGGCACCACATACGGATTGACGATTGTGACGCGCCGCCGCGCAGCATGGATCAGCGATACAAACAGCATCAAATTGTTATTGTGCTCAAAGCCGGGACCGCTTGGCAGGACCTGGCAAAGCACTTCGCCTGTCACCGGCGTACGAACGCGGATTTCAGGAGCAATGCGATCGTCGAGCAGTTCTTCCGTCTCCGAGTACCAGTCCGTGCTAAATGCCGCGTTGAGCTCGCGCACGACCGGGCCCGTCACGCGCACCACCAGCTCGATGTAATGGATGCCGTTCTTGATATTGCTGCGTTTGTGATAGGTATCTTCGACAAGATTTTGCGAGCCGGTAAAGCCAATGACGCCATCCACTACCACAATCTTGCGGTGGTTGCGCAAGTCAATGCGGTTCCATTGGTTATCGAACGGCTTTGCCGGCAGCATCTGGTGGACAGGGATGCCCGCCGAGCCCAGCCGCTTCAACACCGGTCCGTGATAGCCGATGTTGCCGAGATGGTCGATCAGCACCCGGCAAATCACACCGCGTTCCCGGGCACGGACGAGTGCATCGATGACGGGCGCGCCGATCTTGTCGTCCGCAAACATAAAATACTCGACGTGCACAAACCGCTGGGCAGCATCGATATCCCGTACAATGCGCTCGACCGCAGCCGCGTAATCGGGCAGCAGCTCGACCGTGTTGCCCGCCATCACAGGCATCCCCGTCACCTGGGCGATGAGATTGACAAATGGTTCGTAACGAGCCGGCACCGGAGGGTCCACAATCGAACGCAACTGCGGGCTTTGCTCCGCATCCTCGGCAAGCTCTTTGAATCGCTCGTTCATCGCCCGCTGCTGCTCGCGTCGCCACTTGGATAGCTTTGGACTGCCCAGAAGCAGAAACAGCGCCGCCCCCAGAATCGGCGCGACAAAGATCAACAAGAGCCAGGCAGTGGCTTCGCCTGGCTTGCGGTTGGCGGGAATAATGAATAACGCCAAAATACCAATGAGATAAGACAATGCCCCGAGCGTTGTGATCCAGTTCCACTCCATAAATGGATTGCCTCCGAATTGTTTTGAACTATTCCAATTATAGGCACTTTTGCAGAACCTACCGATCCCAAGAGTACCTTCGGAACAGCGTTTGATGCTATGCAGCGAACCTACAAAACAGGAGATGCCGCTCCTCAAAATGGGGGGCGGCATCCCGATAATCGAGCTGGCTTACCTTCAATACCCAATCGAAATCGTGGGCGAGATCCTAATTCTGCGGTATGTTCCAGGCGGGGCGAAATTTATACCCGTATACCAGATATGTACCCCACCTGGCTGGAATATGAAATCAATCGGAATGAATACCAGTCCCGGTTAGTTCCGACCGGATGCTAGAGCTACCGCTTCGTTGAGAGTCAAAGCTTGCCCTGCCGTGTAAGCTGTCTCATACGCGGCGGTACCGATCTTCTCCTTGA
>JBKPQD010000240.1:0-1379 GCA_046733915.1 Chloroflexota bacterium | reverse complement strand
AGGCGATACTGTGCTGCCTTGCTTTCTGCAACAAGATCGCAAGATCAATATCCAAAACCGCAGGTTCGAAAATGCCTGGAAGAAGGTCTTTCCGCAGCCACTCCCCGAATTGCAATTCGCGTCTGGCCGGATAGTGCCAAGGCACTACTTCCGTGTGGGCAATAACGGTTACTTCCAGCGCTCTGAGACTCTTGTCCTCGCCCGGCCGTGCCGAGACCGTTAGCAACTCAAGCAACAGGGCCCGTCGGATAACCTCATCAGGTCGCGTACTCACGGTAACGAGCAAATCAATATCGCTGTACGGTTTCAGACCACCATCAAGTGCGGAACCATACAAGTGTATAGCCTGGAGTGTTGATGCCAGATGGCGTTCGATTACAGCGCATGCCTGTGACACTTGCTCTGTGATTTCGGGGGATACTAAGTCAATCATGATGCCTAACGGCCTGCGTTACTTGCTGGTGGGTGGATTGAAATATGGCAAGAATCCAAAAACACGGCTTACGAAATTGCATGCGAGACAAATGCTTTGGGATTTGCGAAGATGGCTTTCAGGTATATTTTATTTTCTTGGCTTGTAAACCTTGCTTTGCTTAAGCGTGCCAGACTTATCATAAACCTTCCACGCACCCACCTTCTTGCCATTTACATATGTTCCTTCATCCCAGAGCTGACCATTGTCGTAGTAGCGCTTCCAATAATCAATCTGTTTGCCGTTGTTAAAAGCGCCTGCTTGAAGCGGTTGTCCATTTTCACGCCACCATTCCCAATAGCCGTCCAATTCGCCGTCTACATACGTTCCAATGGCTTTCACAACACCATTCTGATAATAAAACTTCCACTTGCCATGACGCTTGCCATTCTTCATCGGACCTTCACCTGAGAGTCTGCCGTTCGTAAATAATTCCTTGTGGGGTCCGTTAAGTGGTTCTGTACTTGATGATTTCATGACTTCTCCATATTTTTTCTGATTGATCCTCAAGATCTGCTGGGTACATTGTTCTATTGAGCGTGACCGATGTTCTTGTCTACGCCCATGATGACGCGTTTGGCGAGCCCATTGGCAGAACTGCCACTTAGATTGGAACGCCAAAGTGTGGCGTCCCATTACTGTGCCAAGAAAATACTTGCAGCCGTGTATGCCGATTCAAGTTACACAGTGTGTCACTACCGCGACTTGGGATCTCGCGCGCATGATACACCAAAATATCCTGGGTGCCATCGGAAGAAACTGTGAATGAATTGTGGCCTGGCGCGGCACGCCCTGGCATGTCGCTACCCTGGAAGATTGGGGTCGGTGCTTTGCTCCAGGAAGCTGGATCCAGGAGGTCGCTCTGATCTGTTGCTGTCAGCAACCCCAGACAATAATTGGCAAACGT
>JBKPQD010000239.1:0-3479 GCA_046733915.1 Chloroflexota bacterium | reverse complement strand
GAGTGTCGTGATCAAGTCCGTCGATGAGTGGGGCACGCGCTTTGCCATGCTCCAGGCTGGGGATGCCGACTGGGTTTATGTCCCGCCGGAAAACCGCAGCCAGGTCGATGAAATGGTCGGCGAGCGCTGTGAGTTCGACCTTGCCGCCAACGCCAACAAGCCTTGAGAAGTCACTGACGACAGCAAGCCGATGCGCTTGACAATTGGCCGTCCCTCTCTGGTCAGCCAGGATCTCTTCTTCACCTTCAACATTGCTGAGACCTCCAACTATGTTGGCTCCGGCAAGCTGGACGGTAATGGCATCCCGCTGGACTTCTTCTCAGATATCCATGTTCGCAAGGGCTTTGCCTACAGCTTCGACTGGGATACTTACATCAGCGACGTCTTCAATGGTGAAGCCGTTCAGCAGCCTGTGCTAGCTCGCGCCGGTATGGCAGGTTATGATGCCTCCGCTCCTGTATACACCCTTGATCTTGATAAGGCAGCCGCCGAGTTCAAGCTGGCTGATGTCGACAAAGATGGCATCCCGGCTGGCGATGACCCCGAAGGCGATATCTGGACGACCGGTTTCCGCCTCCAGGCGCTCTACAACCAGGGCAACACCTCCCGCCAGGTCATTTCCGAAATTCTGGCGACCAACCTTACCGCAATCAACGAGCTATTTACGGTCGAGACCGTGGGTCTGCCATGGCCGACGTTCCTGCGCACCCTGCGTGCCTCTGAGGCTCCTTACTTCACCAGTGGCTGGCAGGAAGACATCCATGACCCGCACAACTGGTACCAGCCTTACATGGTCGGTACGTATGCTGCTCGCCAGCAGATGCCTGACGATCTGTTAGCAAAGTTCCGCGATATCCTCAACCGTGGTGTGGCTGAGACCGATCCCACCAAGCGCCAGACGATCTACGAAGAAGCAAATAAGCTCTTCTTTGATCAGGTCCCAACCGTGTTGCTGGCGACTGCAACGAGCCATGGTTTCATTCCTCGCTACGTGCAAGGTGTAATTTACAACCCGCTCTTCAGTGGCTTTTACTACTACACAATGTCTGAGGAGTAATCCGTCACCGAAAGCTGTATGAAAACAGAGGAGGTCCCTTCGGGGGCCTCCTCTATTCCACAAATTTTGTCCTGCGGAGTGGGCATAATTGATAATTAGGCTTACTTCGGACGTCAAAATTTTGTTTATCCGTGAAAGGTAAACTATGACTACTTACATCATTCGCAGATTGCTACTGGTCCCCTTCCTGCTTTTTGGGGTTTCCGTGCTGATCTTTATGATGCTGCAATTTCTCAGCCCGGTAGAGCGCGTGGCGCTCTATACGCGTGATGTCCCCAAGAATGACAACATGATCCCGGGCCTGATCAAGCGCTACTGCCTCGATTGCCCGATCCATGTTCAATATTGGAACTGGCTGGTGGGAACCCACGATCCCATCAGCGGCGAACGCAGGGGTGGCATCCTGTTTGGAGATTTTGGCTGGTCGAAGACCACCTCGCAGCCTGTCGTCCAGTTGATCGAACGCCGCTTCCCCAATACGCTTGACCTGACGCTTTGGGCGGTAGGTCCCGTAATTCTGGTGGGCATCTGGCTGGGGGTCCAGGCGGCTGTCCATCATAATGGATTGATCGATCAGGCGGCGCGTATCTTTAGCATCATCGGAACCTCATTTCCAACCTTTGTATTTGGTCTGCTGGTTTTGATGATTTTCTATGCCAACTTGCAGTGGTTCCCCCCCGGCCGTCTCACCGATGCATATACCCGGGTTGTAGCACAGCCTTCCTTCCACCATTACACATCCTTGCTCACGATTGATGCTCTGCTGAACGGAAGATTCGATGTGTTCCTGGATGCGTTGCGACATATGTTCCTGCCCATCCTGACCCTCTCGTACATTAGCTGGGCGACCTTCCTGCGGGTGACGCGTGGCTCGATGCTGGAAACCCTTCGGCAGGAATATGTAACTACGGCGCGCGCCAAGGGTTTGCCGGAGCGTGACGTGATCTACAAGCATGCCCGCCCGAATGCCATGCTGCCTGTGGTAACTCTGGCAGGGTTTACGGTGGTCGGCTTGATGGGTGGCGTGATCATCACCGAGACCGTTTTCGATTACCCGGGCATCGGCTCTGCGGCCGCACAAGCTTCGGTACAGCTAGATGTTATTACCGTTCTTGGGTTTGCCATGTTCAACGGACTGATCCTGATCGTCGCAAACCTGGTGGTTGATGTGCTGTACGCCGTGGTTGATCCACGCGTACGCTTGTCGTAAGGAGAAATAGTATGACCGTCATACAAACACCTACCGGTGATAACGAACTTCTCGGGCAGGCGGTTGCCGCCCGTAAGATTAGCCGCCTCGAACGATTTTTAGGACCGGACAATTACCGGGTCATCCAAGGGCTTTTGAAGACGCCTGCTTCGGTAGCCGGATCGCTCTTGATTCTGTTCTTCATCCTTGTCGCCCTGGCAGCGCCCGTGCTGGCCCCGCCTCTCAATGCTAACGATCCGTACAAAATCCCGCGTGATGGTTTTAAAGCGCAGCCTAAAGCTCCAGGCGAGGAATGGAAAGTTCGACCGCCCAAGGTTCCCTTCTGGTACAAAGCCATTACAGGCAAGGATAAGTGGGTGCACTTCTTCGGAACATCCCAGGGACAGTATGATATTTACTATGGCATCATCTGGGGTACTCGCACAGCGTTCAAGACAGGCTTGATTGTTGTGTTTACCACGGTGCTGCTGGGAGTTCTTGTCGGCGCGGTCTCTGCCTATTACGGAGGGTTGGTGGATAATATCCTCATGCGCATCGTGGATATTTTGTTCGTTCTTCCTAGCCTAATGGCAACCCTCATTCTGGCAGCCGTGCTCACCCCTGTGATTGGACGTAGTCTGTGGCCGGCGATGATTTCCTTGATCGCGTTTGGCTGGCTGGGCTACGCGCGCATCATCCGCGGTGACATTCTCTCGGTTAAGGAACGCGATTATGTGATGGCTGCGCGTGTGATTGGTGTACAGGATAGCCGCATCCTCATGCGCCATATCATTCCAAATGCGATCTTCCCGACATTGGTGCTGGCATCCCTCGGCATTGGTGACGTTGTGCTTAGCTTTGCGGCACTTTCGTTCCTTGGCATCGGTGCAGAGGTGGGCTACGCTGACTGGGGACAGGTTCTTTCCTTTGCCCGCAACTGGATTACCAGCCTCAATACCTACTGGTATATCATTGTCTTCCCTGGGATTACACTCGTGTTATTTGTCTTAAGTTGGAATCTCGTTGGTGACGCGCTGCGTGACGTATTGGATCCACGTCTGCGCGGCAAGATCTAAGTTTGTGCAAAGAAAGCTGCTTCTAAAACTTATATGCATCCCTTTTGGAATAGCCCTGCTGTTTGCCGGGCTATTCTTGGATGCAGGCGATGCACAAGGTAGCCAGTTGCAAACAACGCCCGCCCCTACACAGGATCGCCTTGCTGAACCCACTCTG
>JBKPQD010000238.1:0-2870 GCA_046733915.1 Chloroflexota bacterium | reverse complement strand
TTGTACGATTTCTCTCTGATTCATGATATTTTCCTTTACTTCTAATGGAACTGCTTCAAAGCAAATGGGCCTGGGTGGTAATGGACGCTCCCTTTAGAACATCCTCCGTTTCCCCCAAAATGATAAACGCCTTGTTTATTTATAAGCCGAATTCAATGTAACACACATATTGCCCATAATACGCGACATCACAAACTTGTAAGGATTAAGGGCCCTGCGCGAAGTATTTGCATGGCTCCGCTCCCGGCACTTGTGAAGAGGGTGGGTCAGTCGGTATCTGATGTTCATTCGCCACTTTCACTTACTTTTCAGTAAGACAAGGGATCCCTCTGACAAAAAAACTTCATAATGCATGTAGCAGCTACACAAGAAGACCTCTTTCACGTTTAAGGCTTGGTTCCAAAGCAAAGCGCTTACCGCCCACCTATATCGTGCTTGCCAAGCAAGACCAGCCTACGCAAGCTTGTTTGCTTCATCGAACTTGACGTTGAGCTCCAGTCCTGCGACTTCCAACGTTACCGTTGCCGGAAAAGATTCTGTGCCTGTGATGGCGCCATCGGCAATCGCCTGATTCCACCGCCTGTTCGATGGCACGCTGCGAATCGACGCCAACGATTTTAGGAACTTGCGTATGCTGATGTTAAAGGTTTCTTCATTCGAACCTCGGATCATCATGTTTTTAAGTGGACCCGACGGAATCCCCCATTTGAGATTTCTAGCCAGCGACAACGACCCGGCTGCGTCCCTCGCGCTTGGCACGATAAAGCGCAGCATCAACAGCTCTCAAGACTGCTATGCTCGTCGCGCCATGCTGTGGAAAAGTTGCGACGCCCAGCGAGAGGGTGAGCGCCACGAGGCTTTGTCCTTCGAAGCGAAGATGGAATTGTCTGGCAAGTTCGCAAATCTGTTCGGCGCGCTCACGTGTCGCAGCTTGTGTTGCATCAGGCAGGATCAGTACGAATTCATCGCCGCCATAACGACAGGCAATATCTTCGCCGCGGATTTGCCTGAGCAGCAGGCTGCCCAATTCACGCAGGGCCTCATCCCCTGCGGCATGGCCCCAGGTGTCGTTGAACTGCTTGAGGTTATCTACGTCCAGCATAATGATACCGACTGGGAGTTGTTTGCGAGCCGCCCGCAGCAATTCGCGCTCCAATGTCTCTTCCATATAGCGCCGGTTGAATAAACCGGTCAGGTAGTCCCGGACCGTCTGCTCGCGCAGGAGTGCCTGGCTCTTGAGCAGCGCAACCTGCGCTTGTTTACGCTCTGTAATATCGCGGATATTGCATTGGATGACTTTCTCATCGCCCACCAAATAGACGTTACTGACGAATTCCACATCGATTAACCTGCCGGTCTTCGCTCTAAGCGGCAAATCATCGTAGCGAATATATTCGTTCTTCTGCAAAGCTTCGAAAGCTTCCTGGCTGGCTTTAATATCCTGGAATGCGCCAACTGCCCAGAGTTTCTTTCCCACCAATTCGGCGCGCGAATACCCTAGCATTTTGAGTAGGAACGGATTCACATCTGTAATCGCGCCGGTAGCAGCATCCAGGAGTAAGATCCCATCCTGGGCAGCCTCGAAAAGCCGGCGGTAGCGCAGTTCCGATGTGATGATTTTATGAACACTGACCATAGCACCTTTCCTTGCCTACAAAAATCAGGCTGATCTCAAAAGGTCATCCTCCCGCAGCAATATACCCATCGGGGAGTGACCTGAGCGTGCTGAGATGGCTCGTAAACAAAGAGAACGGTTAGCGCCGTTCTCCATTCGTACGAGTCGTGAGGGGTGAGCTTCCGGGTCCTAGTCGGCCGTGTCTGTGTCGGCAGGGCTCTGCGGATCCGGCGCGGGATCGACTCGCCGAGTCCATTCGACGGGAAGATCGGCGGCGTTCTGCGGTTCGATCACCAGCTTGATGCATGTTCGCACCTTATCTTCAATTGTCACGTCAGCAAATTCAGGTACGCAGCTTACATGGATGCCATCCAGCTTGAGATAGCCGGTTGCCACGATCAGCGCTTTCATTGCCTGGTTGACCGCCGCCGCTCCGATCGCTTGCACTTCCGCCCGGTGATGTTCGCGTACGATACCCGCAATGGCACCTGCAACAGCAGATGTTCGAGAAGTGCCAGATACTTTGATCAGATTCATAGTAGGTCTCCTTTGAATTGGCAATGGCTTCCATCTTACACTGGCTTTGGACGCATACGAAAAACCGTAGTGTAAGTCACCATTTCTACTCTATAATAAATGCTCCCCAGCCACATCGGTCATCCGGGGAATTTCTGCCTCCGCCAGTTGGGGGATATTTCGAGCCTCAAGGTAGGATGTGGTTGCGCAGCGCGAGGGTTACCGCTTCGGTGCGGCTGGCGACCCCCAGCTTAGCCAGGATATTGCTGACATGCGATTTAATCGTGGAGGAACTGACAGTCAATCTGCCGGCGATCTGGGTATTGTTCAGTCCCTCCACCATCAGAGCCAGGACTTCGCGCTCACGCTCCGTCAGGTCGAGCCCGGGCGCGGACGGTTGATTGGTGGTCTCCACCAGGGCTTGAGCAGCCTCGGGAGAGAGTGTGGCGCGACCCGCGTGGGCAGCGCGAATAGCCCCAGCCAGTTCATCTGCAGAGACATCCTTGAGCAGATAGCCGATTGCGCCCGCCTCCAGCGCGTTCTTGACCAGATCCCCTTCTTTAAAAGAGGTCAGCGCAATCACCTGCACCTGCGGAAATTGCTGGCGAATGAGGCGGGTTGCTGCTGCCCCGTCCATATCGGGCATCACCATATCCATGAGGATCACGTCCGGCAGGACCTCCGCACAAAGTTGGATGGCGGCTTCACCACTATCGGCTTCACCCGCCAATTGCAGGTC
>JBKPQD010000237.1:0-4249 GCA_046733915.1 Chloroflexota bacterium | reverse complement strand
GAATTGAATCGCATGCACAATATCTGCTATTGCCTGAAACCAAAGCAATAAAAGCGATAGTCAGTATTCCTAACAACCTGACGTATGAAGAAGCAGCGGCTTGTTTGGAAGGAGCATTCTATGCTTCCGGCATGACCTTATTAAATCCAAAGGCTGGGCAAAAAGCATTAGTGTATGGTGCCACGGGCGCCATTGGCTCAGCGTATGTTCAGTTTTTAAAATTTTATGGGGTATATATTACAGCAGTATGCAGAGGTCAACACAGTGAGTTGGTAAAATCATTAGGCGCTGATAAAGTGATTGATTATACAAAGAACGATTTTACAAAAGATACCGAGAGATATGATTTCATTTTTGATGCTGTGGGCAAAAGTTCTTTCGCCAGGTGCAAACGGCTATTAAAAAAGAATGGGATTTACACTTCATCCGGTGGGGCGGAAAACCTATTGCTGATATTCATTACGCCTTTATTGGGCGGTAAAAAAGTCGTATTCAAATCTCTTGGTATTAAAGAAGGGTTGAGTTTTATTAAGGAGCTGATTGAAAAAGGGAGATTCAAGCCTGTAATAGACAGAAGGTATCCGATCGATAAGATTGCTGAAGCATTTCAATACGTGATGACTGGTCAGAAAATCGGGAATGTCATAATCGCCATGGAGGCTTAGCCTTTTTGCCTCATCGTAATACACGACGAGGATGCTACCGATCTCTCCACACTCAACGTGGCTTAGAAAAAGAAAAGCCGACGATCAGACTCGACCATCGGCTTGGAAAGAAGCGGGACATTTCATCCGCTTACTATTTACCCCTCACCAATTCCCATAACCGATTGGAATTCAACGGGATTTCCAAAACCTCAAAACCCACGTCGTATAACGCGTCTTCCAATGCCTGCGCAAAAAGCGGTCCCACCGGAATCGCGCCTGCTTCGCCTGCGCCCTTCACACCCATCGGGTTGAGGGGCGAAAGCGTCTCGCCATGTCCCGTTTCGATGCGCGGCACGTCTAGGCTCGTGGGCAGGTGATAATCCATGAACGTGCCGTTGAGCAGTTGTCCGTTTTCATCGTAGGCCAGCCGCTCATAAAAGGCATTTCCAATGCCCTGCGCTACGCCGCCGTGGATCTGTCCGTCGAGGATGAGTGGATTGATCACTTTGCCGCAATCGTGGACGACGAGATATTTTTGGATGTGGATTTGCATCGTCTCGGGATTAACCTCCACAATCATGGCGTGGATCCCGCTCGCGGTGGCGCCTCGCTCGGGACCGAAATAATTGGTCGCCTCGAGCCCAGGCTCGGTCCCGGGCTTGACGGCGCCGCGCGTCGGATTCGCCTTGCCTGCCAGGTCGCCCAAGGATATGGACATGCGCGGCACATCCTGCACCCGCACCATGCCGTCGGCAAGCTCGAGCTCTTCCTCCGGCGCGCTGAAGTGTTCGGCGGCAAGCTTCAGAATTTTCTTGCGGACAACCTTCGCGGCTTCATTGATGGCATTCCCTGCCACCACCGCGCCGCGGCTGGCGAACGTCCCGGCGCCCCAGTAGAACTGGTCGGTATCGCCCGTCACCACGTCGATTTTGTCGACGCTGACGCCGAGCTGCTCCGCGACGATCTGGGCGTAACTGGTGTAATGACCCTGTCCCTGCGTGCCGACGCCGGTGACAACTGAGACGCGGCCGCTGCCCATCACTTGTACCTTTCCGCCTTCGTACGGTCCAATGCCCGTACCTTCCACGTACGCCACAATTCCGATGCCAACATGTTTGCCTTCTGCACGCAGCCGGGGCTGGATTTCATGGATGAAATTGTGATAACCAATTCGTTCAAGGGCATGGTCCAGTAACGGTTCATAATTGCCGCTGTCGTAGATCAGGGGAGCAAAATCCTGATAAATGATTTCATTATTGTACGGAAATTTGTCCGGCGGGATGAAGTTTCGCCGCCGGATCTCGGCGCGGTCGATCTTCAGTTCTTTTGCCGCGAGATCGAGCAGCCGTTCGATGACAAAAACTCCATGTTGACGCCCCGCGCCACGATAGGGCGTGACAATGGTCTTGTTTGTGAAAACTGCGGTGAACTCACTGTAATAGTTCTGGATGTCGTATGGTCCAAGCAAAGTGCATGAAGCGTTGAGCGGCACGGTCAAGCCATAGGGTGCATACGCGCCCGTGTCATGGAGAAAGATATCGTGGACGCCGAGAATGCGGCCGTCTCGATCGAATATCGCTTCCGCCTCATGAATTTGTCCACGCTCGTGCGTAGTGGCGACGAAATTTTCGGCGCGATCTTCGATCCATTTGACGGGTCGATTCAGCTTCATCGCTACCCACGGGACAAGCACTTCCTCCTGGTAGAACATCATGATCTTTGGACCGAATCCTCCGCCGATAAAGGGCGCGATCACACGGACGTTCCGTTCCGACAACCCAAGCATGTTCGCCAATCCGTTTCGGATGACAACGGGAGCCTGGGTGGTGTCCCACACGGTTAATCGACCGGCGCGTCTGTCCCATTGGGCGACGATGCCTCGATTTTCGATTGCGGCCGCACATCCATGTTCATAACTGAACCGGCGTTTGATGATCACGACCGCGTTGTTCTTCGCTGATTCGTAATCACCTTTGGTCTGCACGACATGCGCCGCAACGTTGGAGCCAATTTCATTATGGATGATTGGGCTATCCGCCTCTAATGCCTTTTCGATATCCACCACAGCTTCCAGCGGCTCATAATCAATTTGAATATCGGCAAGTGCATCTTCGGCAATGTAGCGGCTTTCGGCCAGCACCATCACGACCGGCTCTCCCACAAACTTAACCTTATCCTTGGCAAGTGGAACCTGGGTCTTCTCGTTGAAAACAATATTCTCCACCGGCGGCGGCGATACCAACAGCGGACCTGGCTTCCAGTACTCCCCCAAATCGCTGGCGGTATAGACAGCAACCACGCCCTCACGCTGCCGGGCCTGCGAGACATCAATATTATTGATCGTCGCATGCGCATACGGGCTCCGCACAAAGGCGGCATGCAACATGTTGGGAAGATCAACATCGTCCACATAGAGCCCCTGCCCAGTGAGCAAACGCGGATCCTCGTTGCGCTTGATCCGTTCGCCAAAATATCGAGTTGCCATATTTCTCATTTCTTGTCATTGCGAGCCTGGTAGGACAAAGCAATCTGCTCGTAACAAGGGATTGCTTCGTCGCCGCGATGCAGCTCCTCGCAATGACAGGTTCAAATCATGCCCATGCCACCGCGCGGCAAAATGCTGCTTCGCCGCCTCGGAACTTCCAGGGGAATACACCAAGTGTGATGCGCTTGTTGTGAAGCTCCTTCGAACCGATGTCCCCGCCAAGGTTTTCGACGTGGATACAATCGTGCGGGAACAATGCATTGTGAGTGAGTTGATAGGCCGAATCGGGGAACAACTCGTCCATCTTATCCGCGCCGTAAATCGATTCGGTCTTGGCGCGGACCTTTTGCCAGTGTTCTAGCCCGCCTTTCCCCAGGAAACGACCGATGGGCAGATTCATCGGGTGATCTGTGGAAATCATATCCACACCCCAGATATGAATTTTCTTGTCGAGCAGCCACTCGCAAATACTGTAATGTGGACCTGGGTGACGCTGAATATAGCGCTCCTCGTCCGCTGTCTCGCTGAAGAAAGAATATCGGTGCCAACCGGTATGGATGAACAGAATGTCGCCGTTCTGCACGTCCGCGCGCTTTTCAATATCGTCCGGAGTGAATAGACACAGGTCGTCGAGCATATCGCTCAGATCTACGATCACGCCTGGGCCGTAGCACCATTCAATCGGGATTTGATCAATGGTTTTGCCGTTGGTTACAAAATGGCGCGGTGCATCCAGGTGCGTCCCCATATGATTCGATGTTTGAATATATTGGGCATTGACGCCCTGTTCGGATTTACGCTTGATATACTTTACCTCAAACGGCGGATAGTAGGGCCAGAAGGAACAATCCTGATTCAGGTCCTGAGAGAGATCATAGATTTTGGTCATAAGGAACTCCTTTGGGTAATTTGCAAATCATGCTGTCTTCAGTCATGGGCGTTGTATACATTGTTCTGACATTACAAATTGTATTGTTCTGCAAATGCTAACAACGCCTGTTCAAATATCTGCAACGGCGGTCTCACCAGCCCCGCCCCCACCTGACCGATCCCGGCACTCTTATGGGCAATGCCCGTATTAATCCGGGGTGTAATTCCAAGCTCAACGACTTTGCGC
>JBKPQD010000236.1:0-2992 GCA_046733915.1 Chloroflexota bacterium | reverse complement strand
TACTTGTACACCTTCCAGGGCTTGAATAAGGTTGAGATCGAGGAAGCCAGCGCAGGGGATATTATCTCGCTCGCCGGTCTCGAGGGAATCGCGATCGGTGAAACCCTTGCCGATCCGAACGATCCCATCGCTTTGCCCACGATCCGGGTGGAGGAACCAACGGTCCGCATGACATTTGGTGTCAACACCTCACCGTTTGCGGGCAAGGAAGGACGCTGGGGCACCTCGCGCAGATTACGCGAGCGCTTGTTCGAAGAGCTGCGTACGAACGTATCCCTACGTGTGGAAGAAACGGATTCGGCCGAGAACTTCCTCGTCTCCGGCCGCGGGGAACTGCACCTTGGCATTCTCATCGAAACCATGCGACGGGAAGGCTATGAATTCCAGGTATCCCGCCCCGAAGTCATATTCCATAAAGCGGAGGATGGCGCCTTGCTCGAACCGTATGAAGAGGTCCATATCGAGACCAGCAATGAGACGGTTGGGGCAGTGGTGGAAATGCTCGGGATGCGACGCGGCTTAATGCAGGAGATGCACGATGCCGGTCAGGGAATGACCCGCATGGTTTACATCGCACCCACACGCGGGCTGCTTGGTTTCCGTTACCAATTCCTGACCTCCACGCGCGGCGCGGGCGTCATGCACACCATCTTCCATGGCTATGACGAAATGTCCGGACCGATGTCCACACGCCAGACGGGTTCGCTGGTTGCCTGGGAAGCGGGCGAGACCACTGCCTATGCATTGAAAAATGCTGAAGAGCGCGGCACATTGTTCGTAGGACCGGGCGTTTCTGTATACGAAGGCATGGTTGTCGGCGAGAATTCACGCGGTGCCGACATGCCGATCAACGTCTGCAAAAAGAAACATCTGACGAATATCCGTTCGGCAGGCGCCGATATGGAAATCCGCCTGACGCCGCCGCGGCGCATGTCGCTGGATGAAGCGATCGAATATCTCTCAGACGATGAGCTGCTTGAAGTTACCCCCGAGTCATATCGTATTCGCAAGCGTATTCTCGATACCGAAGATCGCGGTAAGCAGACGAAAAAAGCCAAAGAGCAATTGGAAGAAGCCTAGTTCTCCTGCATTGCCATACCGTCCCATACCACCTATTAATTAAAAATGTCTCGGATAGCTCCGAGACATTTTGTTATATTTGTACCAGTCAGGAAGTTGTTAACAACTCACCTTGATCAGCGAGCTGTTTGCTGTTCCACTCGCACCATACACTTGCAGGTAATAGGTCGTCTCTTTCCCATCTTCCGTAGGAACGGATTCAGTAAACGCTGTGGAATTTGCCGGTAGCTCGACAACCGCTTCTCCGTTGCGGAAGATGCGATAGCCTGTCTCGTTCGTTGCCCGATCTTCCCATTGCAGACTAAAGTTCAGATTGCCGCCGCTGCAGTCGTAAGTCCAGTTCGTAAGCGAGGGTGCTTGCGGGGGCGCAAGTGTTGCGGTGGGCGGAGGCGTCAGCGTCGGAACGACCCAGTAACTGCCGGCGAGCTCCACGTATTCGCCCCATAACCAGCATGTGCCAGAATTGGTATCGGGAGTTTTCACCAGCCAAAAATTTGTGGGATCATGCCGCCCGACGATTTCCAGCTCTTTCTTGGCAAGATAGGTGAACACCACCTGGTAATCCTGACCAGGTCCCTCGCGGCAGTTGGTCTGCTGCAATACGGTCAGCATCGGCGTCGAATAAGTGGGCGTGATCGTCGCCGTCCCTGTCCCCTTTGTCGGCGTCGATAAGGGAGTGCTGCTTGGGATCACCGAAGTTGAAGACGTAGGCGTGACCGGAACGTCGCTGGCCTTGGTTGGCTGTGCCTGCAGCGTCAGGGCGATTGCAGTCGCAGCCTGATCGTTCGCCGAAATGGGCTGCGCCATCCCTGGGATATTGCAGGCCAAGATTGCGCCCATTAAAGCAAGTATGGCGAGTCTGGATCTGGATGCTGTTTTCATAGTTTTCTTTCCGGTCTATTTGATTTTCTTATGCGCCCGCCCACCGATACGAAAAAATTGCACATCGTCTTTTTGATCACGGAAGAACTCTCCGAGCGCATTCTTGTAGGGCTCATCCATGCCAATGACCTTATCTTTCCCGTAAAACGCGAAACGTACGGGCGGAAGTGGGGGACCGGGAGGCGAATCCGGCATGGGAAATCCGCCAAGCGGAATGTGATGGTAAATCAACTGACCGCTGTTGACCTTCAAGTCAAAGCATTCCGTACCGATCTTATAACGTCCGGCATATTCTTTAAGTTCCGCATTGGAGATTTCGATCGGCTTGGGGATTTCTGATTTTGCATGGAAGTACGATTCCAATGCCTTGGAGAAGACAGCCGAGGTGATGATGCCACCATCATCGCTATTGGTCAGGATAGCACAGGCGAAATCTTCTTTCGGAATGAAAAAGAAATACGCCTGTTGACCATTTGTTGCCCCGCCATGCGCATACGCGGTGACACCGCCTACTTTGCGAATGAACCACGTGATTCCCATCATGCCGCGCGCACCCGCGTCAGCTTGGGGAACGCGCATCGCTTTCAGACTCTTCCCGCTGATGATGTTTTTCTTGCCGTTACTCATATGGAAGCGAGCGTACTTGAGCAGATCACGCACCGTGCTTACAACTCCTCCCACGCCGTTGCCTGCTCTGCCAATCGCCCAGGGACGCGCCACCTTGACCTTTCCGTTGACCACCTGGTGCCCAACCACGAAGCGATGCGTAAATAAAATGTCACTTGGATAAAAGAAAGTCATATCCAGCCCAAGGGGTGTCAATAGCATTTCCTGCAGCACTTGTTCATAGGGTTTGTTCGCCACAACTTCGATGATTCGTGAAGCGACGTTGAAGCCCGTATTGTTGTAGGACCAAATCGTCCCCATCGGCTGGATCTGTTCCATGTTGGCGATATCCTTCACCATCTTGTCGAGCGCGTCATCGCCAGTACCGAAGTCGTTGAAATAATCGCCCACCCATCCACCCATG
>JBKPQD010000235.1:0-3545 GCA_046733915.1 Chloroflexota bacterium | reverse complement strand
AAGTGGATTGCCGACTGGGAGTATGTGCTCGGTGTGAATCTGCTCAACCCGCACGGATTCCATTACACGCTGGAAGGTCCACGTAAACGGGACTGGCCGCCTTCGATGTTTTACCAGTATCCCTGGTGGCAGTATTATGGCGAGTTCTCGAATTACATGAGTCGCCTGAGTCATTTATTGTCGGGGGGAACACATGTAGCCAAAGTCGCTGTGCTCTGGCCAATGAATGCGATGTTTGCCACATACACGCCTCAGACGCATAATGCCCTGGGCGATCGCATCGAGCGCGATTTCAATACGCTGACGGATTTACTTCTCCGGCTCCATTACGATTATGACTACCTCGATGAAGATATCCTTGCGAATGCGGAACTCAACGGACAGACCATCCGCATTCGTGACGAAGCGTATGAATTGGTTGTCCTGCCTCCCATGGCGCACCTGAAGCTGAGCACGCTCGAAACGCTGGAGAAGTTCGTTGCGCAAGGCGGTCGTGTGCTGGGAATGATCTTCCTCCCGAACCAGGCATTCACCACAACAAATAGCATTACGGAATTAGTAGATATCTCCGATCGCATCCGTGCCCTATTTGGCATCGATCCTGCCGAAACACAGCAAACCTTCCAAAAGCAGACGGGTCTTGACTTGCTTAAACAAGACCACGGCACTGGCAAGACGGCTTTCTTACGCAGCTATTCCCTGAACCGCCAACTTCCGATGCGGATCCAAAAGGAACTTGATGTTGTGGGCAAAACAGAAAGTCCATGGTTTGTCATCGAATCGGAGGAACGAACCAGCAAGTATTACTTTACGCCCGAGCAGGGGGAACGTCAGGAAATTACAAGCGAAGTAACCGCCGAACGGGAAGCGGTTGCCGATGCGCTCCAGCACGCTCTCTCGGCACTGATTGAGCCTGACGTTGTGATCGACAATCGTGAAGTCTTCTATCTGCACAGGCAGAAGGATAATGAAGAGATTTACTTCATTATCAATCCCACCTATGCACCGCAAAAAGCGCAGGTCGGCCTGCCCGGCAACGTGCAGCCCCTACATTGGGATCCATCCACAGGCTTGGAGCGACTCGTCAGTCCCTCGCAATTTGTGGAGGAGCGCACGCAATTTTCTTTGGAGTTGCCTCCTGTGGGGTCGGCTTTTATTTTAGTGCGACCCGACTCCGGCCGGCGTGTGATCGAGACCAATCTGAATATTGAATCGCTGGATGGCCAGATCCGTGGATATGGGCGTGGCGGCGAGGGATTCGCGCTCGTCGAAATGGGAGGCCAGCAAAAGCGACTCACGCAAGAAAGCGAAGAACCTGCCGCCGCGCTGGCTCTGGACGGAGAATGGGAATTCCAGCCGGAGACCGAGAATGCCCTGGTGATTGGAAAATGGCTGGCGACGCACGAAACGACCGGCACGCCATTTACATCCTACATAGAGCTCGACTCCGATACGAAAGGATGGCTGCCGATGGTTCCGGGTGCCTGGTCTTACCAGCTCCCCGCCGAGCCGGAGTCGGAGTATCCGATCGCAGTCTGGTACCGGATATCCTTCCAAGCCGATTACCTGCCTCCCCAGCTCAATATGATCGTCGATGGTTTTGCCGGCTCAGATTGGTCGCTGTACGTCAACGGCGAACGCGCAACGGCGGCACCGGTGCGCAGCCAGGTAGATGGGCAGATGAAAGCGGTGGATATCACGCCGCATTTGCGCCAGGGCGAGAATGTCATTGCATTACGATTGGTGGTTACCAGCCCCACCGATGGCTTACTTGACCTGTTGAAGTTGACAGGCGACTTCAGCCTGCTGGCGAACGGCGATGGCATATACCGCATCCAGGCGCCGCGCGCATCGCTTCAACCGCAACCGTGGACGACGCAAGGCTATCCCCATTTCTCGGGGCGAGCATTGTATCGCAAGCACTTCACGGTACCCGAAGCATTTACCGGGCAGCGAGTATTCGTCGAACCGGAAATGGAAGATGATGTCTTGGAAGTCCTGGTGAACGGACAGTCTGCCGGCGTGCGCCTGTGGGCTCCCTACCAGATCGAGATCACGGACCTGTTGAAACCGGGTGATAACACCCTTGAGCTGCGCGTTGCCAACACACTGGTCAACTTGCTGGAAGCCGTCGAACGACCGTCCGGCTTGCGCGGCGCGCCGAAGCTGGTTCCCTACCGCATGTTTACAATGGATGTGGCCGGTACCTAGTGGAGGAACAATGAAACTGAAAATCGAAGATTTGACCGTCGACTCCTTCGCTCCCTTTGGTGAAGTAATCAAGCAGCCGGCTCGCGCTCAGGATGCGCAGGGTCCCGGTTGGACGTGGTGGGGTGAAAACCACGTCTTGGCGGGCGGCGATCGCAATTACGCCATCGGCTACCTGGATCTGCAGCCCGCCGAACTCAGCTTTAATTGGGCCGAACGCCACATGCACAGCGATGAGTTGCTGATTCCCATGGGAGGCGATTGTTTGGTCTATGTGGGTCCGCCAGATT
Source organism: Chloroflexota bacterium (assembly GCA_046733915.1). Lineage (GTDB taxonomy): Bacteria > Chloroflexota > Anaerolineae > Anaerolineales > Villigracilaceae > Defluviilinea. The sequence goes on along the minus strand of JBKPQD010000235.1, from coordinate 1,047 downwards.
ATCCGGAGGAACCTACCCGCTTGCCCGACATGGAGCGCTTCCGCGTGTTTCGTGTGCGCGAAGGGCAGGGTGTCTTGTTGGGCAAGGGCGTTTGGCACGGTGCGCCGATGGCTTTAGACAAACACCTCAATGTGGCTGTCGTACTGTTGAAAGATACTGGAAAAGTGGACGGGCATGTGGTTCGGTTTGAAGAGGAACCCGTGCAAATCGAAAGATAGATGGATAGAAGGAGATTAAGATGCCTGTTGTAGATCGTCGTGAATTTGGCGGGCGCTTTACGGTTCGTGAGAACTCACAGCGCCTGGCAAATTATCGGTATTTGGAAATCCAGCTCATGGAGATGATCGCGGGCTGGTGCCATACTACGCCACAGATCGCCTTTAAAGCAACCTTTGGATATCACGTCTATGACCACGCCCAAGCGGCCGACCTGTTAGGAGAACGCCTCGAGCAGTTGCGCTCGACACGTGACAGCCAGGAGCCGGGCAGTGATGAGTTCGCCCGCCTGTGTGAAACCGTTTGGAAGTTGGACGACACGGTGGCGCGCCTGACGGCTGTCTACCGCGTTCTCGAGCCGCATCTGGTAAGCAGCTATGTATACCACGCCGACGCCACCGATCCGCTGGCGGATACGCCTACCGTCCGTTTGCTGCGCCAACTGGCAGCCATGGGACAGTCGCATGTCGCCTGGGGGCAAGCCGTGCTTGATTCGCTCACACGCGACCCAGAGCAGCGGCGCCACGCACTCGAGGTTCAGTCGGATATCGAAGCCAAGCTCGTCGAGTCGGGCGGCGTCACGGGGACAGGGATCGAATCCCACTGGCTGACGTTTCACAGCGCCCGCGAAGCAGATAAGCCCAAGCCGCGCGCTCGTCGCGGTGGACGCATCTACCGTTTCACCAAGAGTTCGCCGCCACTGGAGCACTCGATCGTTGAGGAACCGTTCTGGTTCTCCGCCGATCCCAAAGATTTTGAGAAAGCCTACACGTCGGAAGATCAATGGTCGATTGAGGGCTTCCGGCACAAGTTTCACCAACTGCTATATGG
>JBKPQD010000234.1:0-2813 GCA_046733915.1 Chloroflexota bacterium | reverse complement strand
CATGTACATGGACGATTTGCATCGCTTACTCCTCATCTCGATCTGAAAACATTCTAAAAACGGATTTTACTTTCCTTGTAAAAACAATAGAGACTAAGTTCTCTATCTACTTAGCCTCCTTTTCTCTTTACTTCTCACTTGAGACTATGCCAGCTTGACCAGTTGCGGCCTGGAATTTAGAACGCGCCTGATCTCACCACGCGCTTCCATATCTAACTTAACGGTAGTGACGTACCATGTCACCGAGCCTTCGAAGTGTCCACTGACTTCCTTTTCAACCGCGCGCGACAGATTCATAAACGTAATTTCTTTGTTATTCGCTAATACGCACAAAATTGCCTTACGGATGATTTCATATTTTTCCCGGCTGATATTGACACCCTGTTTTTTTTCAGGATGAAGTGTACGGATCTTTTCTCTCATGCATGCCTCCTCTGGTGGGAGGGCAATTTTACTCCCATCCGCGCAATTCTGTGGGACGAATTCGGATTGCAACGGAATAGTCATTACTAAACTGTTCGGGAGTCATATTCAAGTCGGAAATCCCTTGACCATATTTCTCAAGGTACGCGACCACTTGATGTGCAGGAGGGCAATCAATATCAATCGTAGCATGGCCGGTAAAGACCATCACATGCTTGTCCCCTGTTTCATCGGTATTGAAATGTAACGCGACGTTTGGATTCTTCTTGATATGCGCGACCTTATGTGCCTTTGCCTGGCTAAACAGGAGAAATGTATCGTTCTCCCAGATGAACCAAACCGGTCTTGGCTGAGGCGTGAGATTCGAACCAACGGTTGTTAACCAGATAACATATTCACTCTCAAGGTGCCGCTTTACCGCACGCCCGAACGTAGAGTCAAGCTCGATCATTTTTATGCCCCGGTCTTCATTCGCTCCACAACCAGTTCGGCGACATCTTTGACTTGAACGGAACCACCGTCCGCGCGGGAAGCATCGCTCAACATGGTCATGCAGAATGGACAACCAACAGCCAATGTATTGGCTCCCGTCTCTTTAGCTTCTTTAAAACGCGCTTCGTTCACGCGCATGCTGCCAGGTTCCTCTTCCTTCCACATCTGCGCGCCGCCTGCGCCGCAGCAGAAAGACTTCGAAGCGTGACGCGGCATTTCAATAACTGTGACGCCGGTTGAGTTCAAAGCATCACGCGGTGCCTCATAGATGTTATTATGCCTCCCCAGATAGCATGGATCATGAAACGTGACTGTATACTTCTCACCGTCCACGGCCAACTGTATCTTTCCAGCACCGACTAATTCATTGATGAATTGAGTATGATGCATCACCGTGTAGTGTCCGCCGAAAGCCGGATACTCATTCTTAATTGTGTGCAGACAATGTGGGCAGGTGGTCACGATTCGTTTTGGATGGATCTCATTCAATATTTCAACGTTCGCGGTAGCCAAGCCATAGAAGATATCTTCCCGGCCGGCACGGCGCGCCGAGTCTCCGTTACATTGTTCGTTCCGCCCGAGCACCGCGTAGTTGACACCTGCGGCGTTCAAGATTTTGGCAAAGGCTTGCGCCGTCTTTTGCGCACGTGAATCTGTGGCGGGAGCGCATCCTACCCACCACAAAATCTCTGGTTCGGGATTTTGCTCAATGGTTGGAACCTGCAAGCCTTCTGCCCATTTCATACGCTCCGCCTGCGAGATATTCCAGGGATTGGCATTCCGCTCCATCCCTTTGAAGGCATTTTCCAATTGTTTGGGGAACCGGCTTTCCATCATGGTGAGATTGCGGCGGATATGCAGAATATCGCGCATTGGCTCATTGCCCACCGGACAAATATCCACACACTGACCGCAGGATGTGCATGCCCAGACCGCTTCTTCCGAAATCAAATCCAGCATGGGCACGTCGGTCGCGCCGCCGTAATTCAGGTGATAGCGTTTGTTGATCTCCAGCGCCGCGGGCGAGAGCACTTTGCCTGTGGCATAGGCGGGGCAAAGCTCCTGGCAGCGAAAGCACATGATGCAGGCGTAGGCGTCCATGATCTGCTCCCAGCCCAGGTCTTTCATGGTCGCTGCTCCGAACTGTTCAATCGACTGATCATCCAGGTTGATGAAATTCAATTCGCCGATCGATCTTCGTTCCGGCTTGAGAGCAAAGTTGATGGGAGCAAAGAATAGATGAATATGTTTTGAATAGGGGAAATAAGGCAAAAATGCGACCACTGCGCCGATGGAGACCCAGAACATCAGCCGTTCGCCGATCAACAAAGTATGCGGGTTGGCACCGGTCCATAAGCTTGCCGCCGTGGAAATGACCGGCTGCCAGTTGTCGCGGATGCCTGTCCCTGCGACGTAAAACGATTCGCCCAGCAATCGCGCCATATTATGGATAAAGATAAACGAGGCGACGATCGCCGAATCTCGCATAATACCGAATCGCGCCTTCGGGTGAAGCAGCGTCGATTCACGCGTGGTCAGATTCCTCGGTCGGAAAATGAACCGGCGGATCGCCATCCCAATGATCCCGATGAGGAGTGCCGCGCCAGCTATATCTGCCAGCAAACGATAAAAGTTTCCAAAGCCGCCTGTCCGGTCGAGTAACCTGAATCCGGTGTACGCATAAATCAGATCTGCTAAATTGATCAAGAGAAACGTGATAAATCCCCATCCGATAAGCGCGTGCAAAATGCTGGGACCCAGTCGAAGTCGAAACACAGGCTGAAACAAGCCTGTTTTGACAATCACTTCTCCAAGGCTCTTCCAGATCAAACTCCAAACCGGTTTTCCCTGTCCGCTCGATATATGACCTAGGATCCGCATCACACCGCGGTACGTGA
>JBKPQD010000233.1:0-12807 GCA_046733915.1 Chloroflexota bacterium | reverse complement strand
CTGGACGGAGTTGTCTGTAGCGGAGCCAGGCTTGGCAAACAATTTACCTATGCCCTGCTCGAGGAGCAGGTGGTTGAACAGAAGACTTTGCAACGGGATGAAGCAGTTGCTGAGCTCACCCGCCGATATTTTAGGAGCCATGGTCCTGCGACGATCAAGGATTTCGTCTGGTGGTCGGGTTTATCCGTCGCAGATGCCCGAATGGGGTTGGAAGCCATCAAATCAGACTTTCACCAGGAAGTGATAGAAAAGAAAACATATTGGTTTGCCGAACCGTTAAGCAAAGAAATAAAAGCAAATCACAGGGCCTATTTTTTACCCAATTATGATGAATACACAGTGGGCTACGCCGACCGCAGCGCGATCTTTGATAGTTCGCACACAAATAAATTGGATGCCCGCGGAAGTGTCCTTGCCCAACATGTTATTCTGACCGCAGGACAAATTGTGGCATCCTGGAAACGGACTCTCAAGAAAACCAGGGTCGAAATTACAGTAAAGCCTTTCCGAGAGCTTAAGAAAACTGAGGTGGAGGCACTCATCCAGGCTGTGGAGCGGTATGCGCTATTTTTGGGACTTGGCTTGGCACTGACATTTCAAGAGACACAATAGAGCTACGGCTCTTGGAGAATTAAATGGATAAAGGACGAGTCCAGGCATTTAGTGACGGTGTTCTATCAATTCTGATTACGATCATGGTTTTGGAATTACGGGCGCCAGAAAAAGTGGACCTTTTTGCATTATGGCCTCTACTACCCAAGTTCGGAAGCTATGTATTGAGTTTTATCTTCTTGGGAATTTATTGGAATAATCATCACCATTTGTGGCAGGCGGTGGAGAAGGTCAACGGTTCCGTTTTGTGGGCAAACTTGCATTTGCTATTTTGGCTGTCTTTAATTCCTTTCACCACGAGTTGGATGGGCGAACACAACTTTGCCACTATACCCGTAGCTCTCTACGGAGTCATTTTATGCCTGACCGCATTTGCTTATTACATTATGGTACGGGTATTGATGGCCTATCACGATAACGATTCCTTACTCTCCGATGCCCTCGGTACCGGCAGGAAAGAGCGAATCTCGCTACTCATGTATGGGGCCGCAATTCCTCTCGCATTTCTACACCCATGGATCGCGATGGCGCTGTATGTAGCCGTTGCGGTCATGTGGCTTATTCCCGATCCGCGCATCGAAGAGAAAATTGAAGAACAGGAACATGCCTAGATACATCGCCTTTCTGCGCGCGGTCAATGTGGGCGGAACGACGTTGATCAAGATGGCCGATCTGAAGAAGATGTTCGAATCGTTTGGCTTGGATAACGTGCAAACATACATTCAGACCGGGAATGTGATCTTCGAGTCACGCGAGAGAAATTCGTCGGTGCTGGAGCAGCAGATTGAGCGCCAGCTGGAAAACGCTGTGGGGAAACGGATTCCACTTTTTGTGAGAACGATCCAGGACGTTCAGAAAATGGCACACGCTTGTCCCTTTACTCCAAAGGATGGAGAGACGGTCCATGTCGTTATTCTACAGGAACAGCCGCACAAGAAAAATGTGAATACATTATTAGCATGCCGAAGTGATGCAGATGACTTTGCAAGTAAAGGCAAAGAGGTGTACAACCTTCGTCGTGACCGTGATCGATCGATTTTCTCCAACAATTGGATTGAAAAGACCCTAGAGGTGATGGGAACGACAAGAAATTTAACAACGATTAAAAAGATAGCAGAAAAATACGCCTCCGATAGAAGCAATTCCGTTTTGTAACATAGACTTTCCTTTATCGTTAATTTGGATAAAGGTGCTTCAATGAATAAATTCATGCAGATTGAGAAGATCGCATTCGGTAAAAGTAACATTGCTCTCTGCGCGCTTCCAAATGACATGGAGGAACTGGAACAGACCGTCAATCAGATGGGACTGGTGGATCGACCGGTCATTGTATTGATCGGAGGACATTTCCTGCCAGAACATGCCAATATCACTAACCAGGCAATTGAAGTGATCGCCAAAATGGCTGAGATCTTTGATACGGCTGTAATCTGCGGTGGGACGGATGTAGGGGTGATGGCGGCCATTGGAAAATCGCGTGGGCGAAATGGATATCAATTTCCCCTGATTGGCATTGCGCCGGAAGGCAGCGTGACGTGGCCCGACGGCCCTCGCAATAGTATGCTGGCTTTTCCAGGGAATGAGCGAGAGCCGCTGGAGCCTCATCATTCCCATTTTATTTTAGTGCCGGGAAGTGAGTTCGGCGACGAGACCAAATGGATCGTTCGCGCTGCCACGATGATCGCAGCGGGAAAAGACAAAGCGGTAACGGTTCTGATCAATGGCGGCAAAGTTTCCCAGCAGGATGTCGAAGAAGGATTGCGCGCCAATCGTCCTTTGATCGTCCTCTCGGGGACGGGCCGCCTTGCAGACGAGATCGCCAATCTTAACGTCCGGAATAGTTTAATCAGAGTCATCCCAGCGCACAATCGGCGCCTGCTGGCAGAAACGCTCAAAGCGCTGCTCACCTAATATAAAATCTCCTGAAGCTTCAGGAGATTTTTCTTTTTGCAATTCCTGTATAATCTGAGCCGAATGAACATCCCCGATCGTATAGTCACACAAGTGGAATTACGTCGCAGCAGCGGCGAACGCGGCCTCCCGAAGTGGATCGCCTTCGAGGGAATCGTATATGACGTCAGCGATTGCCCGAAGTGGCGCAGCGAACTGCACGAGCAGCTGCATTTCCCGGGCCAGGATCTGACCTCCGAGCTCACGGACGCGCCGCACCGAGAAGATGTTTTCTCACGACCCTGTGTCAAAGTGATTGGCCGTCTTCAACAGGAGATATGACGTATTTTCCGTGCTACGCAGGCGATTAGCAAAATCTGCTAAACACCCTAAATGCACCCTCTCACCCCACATCTGCCTTGCCCTGGGATATCATGCAGCAACGCCAAGTGACTGCTCGTAATACAAAATAAATAGAGACAATCGTTTTTATTTCGAAATTCTAAAATTTCTATACAAACAGGTAACCAAATGCAAACATCCGAATTCAAGTGGTGGCAGAAAGCAGTCTTCTATCAAATCTATCCGCGCTCGTTCGCAGATAGCAACGGCGATGGCATCGGGGATTTCAAGGGAATGACCGAAAAACTTGATTATCTTTCTGCCTTGGGGATCGATGCGATCTGGCTCTCGCCGCATTTCCCCTCCCCTAACTGGGACTGTGGCTACGATGTTTCCGACTATATGGATGTGGCACCCGAGTATGGAACGATGCAGGATTTTAAGACTTTCTTGTCCGAATCGCACCGACGCGGCATCCGGGTCATCCTGGATCTGGTGCTGAATCACACCTCTGACGAGCATCCCTGGTTCCTGGAATCCAAGTCCAGCCGCGATAACCCCAAATCCGATTGGTATGTCTGGGTAGATACGCCGCCAAATAACTGGCAGTCCTGTTTCGACGGGGATGCCTGGACTTACTCCCCGGACCGCGACCAATACTATTATCACTATTTCATGCGCCAGCAGCCCGACCTCAACTGGCACAACCCGGATGTGAAAAAAGCCATGTGGGATGCGGTCCGATTTTGGCTCGACATGGGCGTGGATGGTTACCGCCTCGACGCGCTCGGCACCATCTATGAGGATCCGAACCTTACCCCCCATGAAGTGCCTATGAACCTGGCCCAACTACGCCGGGCCGGTGAGGTTGCAAAAACACCCGAAGAACATGCCTTAATCGGGAAATATTGGCAGGAAATGTTCAAGTACCAATGGGCAGGTCCCGGCTTGCACGATCTGATGAAGGAATTACGATCCATCCTTGATGAATATGAGGGCGACCGCATGCTTGTTGGCGAGGACGATAATATTGATTACATGGGCAATGGCAATGACGAACTTCAGCTGGTCTTCAACTTTCCTCTCATGCGAACAAATCGGATCACGCCCAATCATATCCGCCACAACCAGGAGCAGCGTTTAGCCATGCTGGAGGCGCTTCCGTTTCCTGGCTGGCCCTGTAATACCCTTGGCAATCACGACACCTCGCGGATTCACACCCGCTACGGAGATAAGCAACACGATGCCGCCCTGGCTCGCCTCCATGCCGCCCTGGTGCTGACACTTAAGGGTACGCCATTCCTGTATAACGGCGAAGAGATCGGCATGACAGATCTGATCATTGCCGATCCGACAAAACTACGCGATACCATGGCAACCTGGTACTACACCAGCCTGATCAGCGATTTGAACGTTCCGCCCGAGGAAGCTGCCCTGCGCGCCGGCGAAATGAGCCGCGATAAAAACCGCACTCCAATGCAATGGTCGAACAGCCCGAACGGCGGCTTCTCCCCGGCCGAGGTAGAGACGTGGCTGCCGGTGAACCCCGATTATGCCCGCGGCATCAATGTACGTGACCAGGAACGTAACCCAGCCTCCCTATTGAATTATTACAGGTTATTGCTTAACGTGCGCAAGCAATCACCGGCGCTGATGGAAGGCGAGTACATTGCACTGGATAACATTTCTGCAGAATACTTTGCCTTCCTGCGTAGCTCAGCTGAGCAGACCGCTTTAATTGTGCTGAACTTCTCAGAACAGACTCTCGACGTAGATTTTTCTGACTCCCCGGAGATCGAAGGTAAAAATTTAAGAATCTTGTTCTCTAGCGCCGAGCGATTGTTGACCAGCAAGCCGCCGCGCGCACTGACAATCAGTCCCTTTGAGGTGCTGATCGCCGAAGTTGAATCCGCTAAATAAAGCAAGCTCGCGAAGGTACACCCAGAGAACAAACCTCCGACAGGTTACTGCAGCAGATGCCTGAAACGATTTCCGAACGCAAGAAACAGAAACAATTCATCACCCTGTGCGGGCGAATCTTCCGCGATGCAGATCCGTCCTACTATCCACGCGCGCAGCACCGAGGACGGACGATTCTGTTGTGCACCGAGGCCTGCCTTGGCGCGTTCCGGGCGGACCCCGATCTATTCTATAAAGTACACCGGAACTCGGAGAAGGGAAAGTAAAATGTGGCAGCCGGGCGATGTGATCGCGTGGAGAGGCATTGATCGCGGGCGGATTTGGCATCTTCAGCCGACCATCCTTGTCAAAGACAGCGCGGAGGAAATTGCACTGGTCCTCCTGCCCGGTACGGAATGCATCGCCGAAGAAAGTTATCCGCGCGGAAAGAAAACCGGCAGACGTCGCTGGGATTTCATAGATAAAGATTGGGAGTTAGCAAAATACACCTGGAAAACGAACCGGCTCTTGCTCCTCTTTGCGCCTGAAAAATATTATTCCATAATCTTCTTCTGGAACGATTCCAGCAACGATTTCTTGTGCTATTACATCAATTTTCAGTTGCCGTTCAAGCGTAATGACCATGCGCTAGATACGCTAGACTTAGATCTCGACATCATTATCTATCCCAATTTCACCTATGAGTGGAAGGATGTGGATGATTATCAAAAAGCCATTTCTCATGGGGTAATTCAATCGGAGTGGGTGCAAGAAATTGAAGTCGCCACATCAGAAATTATGGTTGGACTGGAGAAGCGCCAGTATCCCTTCGACGGCTCCTGGCTAAATTGGAAACCTGAGACATCTTGGTTGCCACCCAAGTTGCCTGCAAATTGGGATAAGATATAAATTGTTCCGCGCTGAGCGAAGATGAAGCGCAAGCATTGAGCAATTTGGTTGGAGCAAAGTATGATATCCCCGCAAAAAGCAATTCACTACGAGAAATATGAGTTCAAAAAGTGGGAATCCCTGGATGCAGAGACGATCGTGGAAGCCCCGGTGTCACTCACGGTCAATGGGCAGGTGTGGCTGACGTTCATGTGTACCCCACTTGATCTGGAAGCAATGGCAGTCGGCTTTCTCTTTAATGAAGGCATCATCGAATCGATGGATGAGGTAGAGGACGTCCGCGTCTGCGAGCATGGCGATAATGTGGATGTATGGTTGAATCGCACTGTGGAGCAACCCACCTCCTGGCGAAGGACGTCCGGGTGTACCGGCGGCATTACTGCGGTCGATGCCCTGGCGCGGGTTGAGGTTTCTTTTGACGGTGATCAGCCCGCGGTCGCACCTGAGTCGATCGGTCACCTGGTCGAGGAGTTATTCAACTCTCAATCTCTGTACCGTGAAACCGGTGGAGTCCATACATCCGCTTTAAGTGATGGAGAGAAAATTGTAATTGTCGCCGAAGATATTGGCAGGCATAACACGCTGGATAAGATTGCCGGATTCGGTTTGATGAACCAAAGTTTCCCGAATACAAGAATTTTAATTACGACGGGCCGGATTAGCTCGGAAATGCTGCAAAAAGCAGCGCGGATGAAGGCCCCCATTCTGATCTCCCGCACGTCCCCCAGTTCCCTGTCCATCGAGATGGCGGAGCGCTACGGAATTACATTGATCGGATACGCCCGTCGGCACCGCTTCAACGTTTATAGCAACCCACAACGTGTAGAACGAACAATAATGCAAGGTTAAGACGATATTTGACCCAAATATGACAAGTATCATCCGATTACATGACGAATGCAACTTACACGAGTTACTCAAACCCATATAATGGTGGGCATAGGGACCAGTCGATAACAACAGAATACATCGCCCAACCATCGTTCCCCGCTGCTGCTTCAACAAATTCATCGCTAAATCGATCTTCATCGACATCACTCGTCCTTATAGGCTTTTTCTGCCTGGGTGAGTCAGCAACAACATAAACCGTCGCTCCTCCATCACGTTCACCAGAGCTTCCACACACCCCATCGTTGCACCAAAGTTCATCGCACTGACTCGTCCCCTAGTTCCTACGCAGCCCATCGAAGTCCCACAGCACACCGTCGCTCTTTGTCTCATCGCAGCCTCACCACTCCATACAGCGCAGAACCCAGGATAAATCTGTCCATCGCCCCCGCATCAAGAGCATTGCGGCTTCAAAGTAGCTCGTCATTGCATCATCGCTAATTGCGCAAACTCGTCTTCCCTTACTCTCGGAGGAGACGAGTTTGTGCTTAATGCCTGTCGAATACAGGCATTTTTTATTTCCGTTTGATTGTGAAATTTGTCACTATAAGTCAAGATGAACGTCTCTGCGGATTAGGACTGATCCGATTTATGATATTTAGGTCCAGTTTTGGAATGGACGTATTTGACGGCGAGAATGGACTTATGGATAAAGAATTAGATGTCTGCAATTCAGTGGCTTGGCGAGTTCAACCCGATTGCTGAAATAGCGCAGCAAGATCATCAGGAAAGGTTTTCGAGTAATTCACTCTTATGGAGGTTTGATGGTTGCACCAACAATTGAACGGGATGTCTCTGTTATTGTTCATGAAGCAATCCAAGAACACGGAGCGAAGAGAGACGCGCTCATTTCTATCCTGAGCGAGATCCATCGCGCTCTTGGTTATATTCCCGCCGAGGCGTTCGAGGAAGTTCGCAAGCAGCTTCTCATAGACGGCGAGCAGGTGTATGTTTCGGCTGGCCAGCTCTATGGGCTCGCCAGCTTTTATGCCATGCTCTCGACAAAACCGCGTGGACGTCACGTGATTAAGTTTTGCGAGAACGCGCCGTGTCATGTGGTCGGCGCAAAAGCTGTTTGGGATATGCTCTGCGAAACACTCGACCTGAGGAATGGCGAGACGAGCACCGATAAAAAATGGACACTGACTACCACATCATGTCTGGGATTTTGCAGTATGGGTCCAGTGATCCTGGTCGATGACGATCTTTACGGAAATGTCTCCCCAGATCAAATCGACGAGATCGTAGGACGGTACGCTTAGGAGCCAGCCATGCAAACAAAACGCGCCATGATTTTGGTCTCCAACGATCCCGAGAGCATCCGTCTCGGTGCAAATGAATTGCTTGAACGTTTGAAGGAAGTACTGCAGGATTACGATCTTCAGGATCAGGTGGAGATCGGGACTCTCGCCAGTGTAGAAAAATCCAACATCTTACCGCTGGTACTAGTGTATCCGGAAGCGGTGGTCTATGGACCGGTCAAAGCGGAAGATGCACCTTATTTGGTGGAGGAACATCTCCACAAAGGGAGAATTGCGGAAAACTTAGTGGCGCCTCCAAAGCTATTGGGAGGAAAGATCGGCTGGCTGCGGGCGCGCAAGGGCTACAACCCGTCACAACAGCGTATCGTGTTGGAGCGCGCCGGTCGAATTGACCCGGAAAATATTGAAGAGTTCCTTGCGGAAAAGGGATACCAAGCACTGTGCCAGGTCTTGACTGAGATGACTCCAGAGCAAGTGATTGAGACGATCGAGAAAGCTGGTTTACAGGGACGCGGCGGCGCCGGCTTCCCCACCGGGCGCAAGTGGAAATTTGTCCGCACGGCACTTGGCAACAAGAAGTATGTCATTTGCAATGCAGATGAAAGCGAGCCGGGCACGTTCAAGGATCGGATCGTCCTGGAAGGGGATCCGCATACGATTTTGGAAGCAATGACCATTGCCGCGTATGCCATTGGCGCCGACGAGGGATATATCTACATTCGCGGTGAATATGGTCTTGCATATCGCCGTTTACAGCATGCCATTGAGCAAGCAGAAGAATTCGGTTTCTTAGGCAAAAATATTTCTGGTACGAATTTCAATTTTCGGATTCACCTGCACGCAGGCGCAGGCGCGTATGTTTGTGGCGAGGAGACAGCGCTGATCGAATCGATCGAAGGCAAACGCGGTGAGCCTCGGCCGCGACCGCCGTATCCTGTCACGCACGGGTTGTGGAATAAGCCTACGCTTGTCAATAACGTGGAAACACTGGCAAACATCCCCGCCATTATTCGCGAGGGAGCAGAGTGGTACCGCTCCTTCGGCACACCCTCCAGCCCAGGTACAAAAGTGTTCACGATCATGGGCAATGTCAACCTCAGCGGCGTGATCGAAGTGCCGATGGGGATCACCTTGCGCGAAGTCATTAACATCTACGCTAAAGGGATGAAACCTGGCAGTATCCTGCGCATGGCACAGACCGGCGGCTCAAGCGGATCGATCATCCCGGCCAGTTTGCAGGATACGCCGCTGGACTTCGAGTCCTTTCGCAAGGCGGGGGTTTCTCTCGGCTCGGGCGCGTTATTGATTTGCGATCAGAACACCTGCATCGTGGATTTGGTCAAGGTGCTGCTGCAATTCTTCCGCTTCGAATCTTGTGGGAAGTGCACGCCTTGTCGGGTGGGAACGCAACGCGCCTATGAAATCGTGGACCGCATCTCCAGGGGCCAGGGCAAGCTCGAAGATCTGGACATCCTCTCCAGCCTGGCACAGGAAATGGAACGGGCGTCCAATTGCGGCTTGGGTCAGTCCGCCGCTGTGCCGATCCGCGATATGCTCAAACATTTCCGAACGGAAACTGAAGCGCACATCCTTCTGGACAGTTGTCCTACAGGTGTCTGCCAGATACTCACGGAAGCGGAACAGGCGTAAAAGAGGCATGCATGGTACAGATCACGATTAATGGAAAACAGATCGAAGTTCCTGAGGGGATAACAGTAATGCGTGCCGCCGAACTGGCAGGCATCTACATTCCCAGATTGTGCGACCACAAGGAATTAACACCCTATGGCGGATGCCGCCTGTGCATTGTGGAAGTGCAGGGAGTACGCGTCCCAATCGCATCCTGCACGCTGCCGGTGAACAACGGAATGGTGGTCAACACAGAGACCGAAGCACTGAAAAAATCACGCAGGTTCGTGCTCTCCATGCTGTTCAGTGAGCGCAACCACTTCTGTCCGTTCTGCCAGGTCAGCGGCGGCGACTGCGAGTTACAAAATGCCGCTTATTACGAAGAGATGACCCATTGGCCGATCCAGCCAGGTTGGGACAGTTTTCCTGTCGATACGTCTCACCCCTATTTCGTACTGGATAACAATCGCTGCATCCTTTGCCGTCGTTGTGTGCGTGCCTGTGCCGAGATGGCGGGCAACTTCACGCTTTCAGTGGCAGAGCGCGGCGCCAAGAGCATAATCGTCGCCGATACAAACGTCCCGCTGGGCGAGAGCACCTGCATCAAATGCGGGAGCTGTGTCCAGGTCTGCCCCACCGGCGCGATCATCGACCGAACCAGTGCGTACCAGATGCACGATAAGGACCTGACCGAAGTCAAATCAATCTGCAACGGTTGCTCGGTCGGCTGCTCCATCAAGCTGATGGTACGCGACAACCGCATCATTCGCATCGAGGGCGATTGGGACGGCAGTGTCAATCGCGGCGCGCTGTGTGAATTCGGCCGTTATAACGCCGCCAATGAGACCCGCAAGCGTATCACTACACCGATGGTGAAGAAAAATGGCAAGCTCAAACCGGTCTCCTGGGAAGAGGCGCTGAAGGCTGTTGCAGAAAAGTTAACACCGCTTGCTTCAGACAAGGATGGCATTGCAGCGATCGTCTCGACTCGTCTTTCTACTGAAACACTGGCTGCGTTCAAGGATCTGTTTGCCGGCAGCCGACTTGTGACCAGTCTGGAAGAAGGCACACCCACCTCAAGCGTTATGAAGTTCGCAGAGAAACAGGGCGCCTTCGAAGGAAAGCTCGATGTTCTGCGCATGGCAGACACCGTGATGTGCATCGGCGCCAATCTCGGCAATACACACATGGTCGCCGGCTTCCTGTTCAAGCGCAATCTGCCCCACGGTACGCGTGTGATTAATGCCAATCCGGTAGAAGATGTACTGGACGATGTCGCCAGCCTCAGCATCAAGAACCAGCCCGGCTCGGACCTGGCGCTGATCCATGGTCTCCAGGCGATCATCGTCAAGGAAGGCCTGGAGCACCATCCAATGTGCATAACGGATGTGGATGCTCGTATTGAAGAAGCGGTTCGTGCAACCGGAATCCCGGTCGAAAAACTGATTCAGGCTGCCCGCATGCTGGCCAACTCGATCAGGCCGGTGATCCTCTTTGGCCGGGGTATCACCGGACAGCGTGATGAACGTCTCGTGGAAGAGCTTTACAAGCTTGCAGTGCTTGTTGGTGCCACCGACGGCGAGCGCTGCGGCCTGATCTCCGTCAAAGGTGAGACCAACAGCCTCACCGCTGCCCTGCTCGGTCTGGACCAGATCTTTGAGTTGAACGGCCAAAAGGCAGTCTTTGCAGCTCTTGGCGATAGTAAAGTTACGAAGTCGCTGGCAGAACGCCTTTCGAAGGCTCCCTATCTGGTGGTACAAGCCAGCTACGAATCGGATGTCACCAAGCAGGCCGATGTGCTGCTGCCAGTCACGGTTTGGTCAGAGCAGGAAGGAACATTCATCAACCTGGATGGACGTATCCAAAAGACCAGCAAGGTCATTAACGGACCGGAAACAGTGCGTGATAACTTAGCCGTTATCAGCGAACTCGCTGCACGGATGAACATTTCACTGAACAGCAACTGGAAGGAAGCCATCCTGGCCCGCAAATCCAGTGTGGCATTGAATTAACGCCTGCCAAGCGAATCATGAACGGATCGTATGGTGTTGTAAGGTCCATTTTAGCTTTCGATTTCGACCACCACACGGCACTCTATAGAGGACTTATGTACAAACCGAAAATTGCTTCCGATTGGATTTGTGGCTGCGCCGGCTGTCACATGTCCCTGCTCGATATGGACGAGCGCATCTTGAAAATCGTCGAGCTCGCCGATCTGCGCTCCACACCCATCACCGACTTAAAGGAACCTGACGAAAACGGTGTGGACGTGGGAATATTGGAAGGCGGCATCAACAACAGCGCCAACGAAGAAGTTGCTCATAAGATGCGCGCCCGCGCCAAAATCTTAGTAGCCCTAGGCGATTGCGCGGTGTTCGGTGGTATCCCGGCAATGCGAAACTTATGTGGTGTACAAGCTGCTCTTCAACGTGCCTATGTGGAAGCGGAAAGCAATGAACCCGGTAGTGAGGTCCCGAACGATCCAGAGCTGGCTACCATGACACAGGCACGCGCCATTCATGAGATTGTCCCCGTGGACTATCACGTCCCTGGCTGCCCACCAAATCCGGACACGATCTTTTACATCCTCACTGAGCTCGCCCAGGGACGCAAGCCCGAACTCAAAGATGAGCTCCTGCACTGGCATTAAACGTGGAGATGGAAAATGACACAAAAAATTACCATTGAACCGGTCACCCGTATCGAGGGGCACGCCAAGGTCACCATCCACATGCTGGAGGATGGCAGCGTTGGCCGCGCCTATATGCATGTCAACGAATTTCGCGGCTTTGAAAAATTTTGCGAAGGACGTCTCTATTTCGAGATGCCGCAGATCACCCCGCGTATCTGTGGGATCTGCCCGGTGAGCCATCACCTCGCGGCGGCGAAAGCAGCGGATGCTCTTACTGGCCAAACCCCACCTCGCCCCGCCAGCCTGCTGCGGGAGTTGATGCACATGGGCCAGATCGTCCAGAGCCATGGCATGCATTTCTTCGAGCTTGCCGGACCCGATCTGTTGCTTGGCTTTGATGCCGCACCAGAAATTCGCAATATCGTGGGTTTGATTGGCGCCAACCCGGAATTGACCGTTAGAGCCGTGCAGCTGCGCAAGTTCGGACAGCAGGTCATCAAAACACTCGGGGGAAGAAAAATCCATCCTGTTTTTGCGATACCGGGCGGCGTGAATAAAGCCCTCACGTTAGAAGAGCGTGACTCCATTTTGATCGGCATCGATGCTGCCATCGAAACGCTACAACTCGGCTTACGGATCATGAAAGACTGGGCGGAAAAGAACTCGGAAGACATCAACAGGTTCGCCGTGTTCCCCACCGGATATTTGGGATTGACCACGCCGGCTAACGGATTGGAGTTGTAT
>JBKPQD010000232.1:0-3752 GCA_046733915.1 Chloroflexota bacterium | reverse complement strand
GACTTCTTCCGCACCATCTTCGGACGCGACGTAGATACAGAAACCCGGTCGCGTCCGCAAGCCTATCAACAGCAACTCGACATCACGATGGAAGAGGCCTACCGCGGCACGACCCGCCTCATCCAGAATGACGGCAATCAGAAACAAGTTCGCATTCCGCCCGGTGTACGGACCGGATCAAAAGTGCGCGTGGCAGGTGGCGGTCCCAACGGCGTGGATCTGTATTTAATTGTGAATGTTGCCGAGGACAATCGCTTCGAACGCCGCGGCAATGACCTTCATACGACCGCCACTGTGGATGTGTTCACAGCCATCTTGGGGGGTGAAGCAGAAGTGGAGACTCTGGACGGAAAAATTAAATTGAACGTCCCTGCTGGCACGCAGCCTGAACAAGTCTTCCGCCTCGCCGGGCGCGGCATGCCGCAAGTGAAAACCCCGAATCAAAAAGGCGATCTATATGTGCGCCTGAAAGTTCAAATTCCCAAATATCTTTCTGCCAAGCAACGTGAATTATTGGATGAAGCCTCACGGCTTAAGTTTTAGGAAGGAAACATGAAACGCGTTTTTATTATTCTTGCGATTTTAGTTCTTGCTTCGCTTGCCTGCCAAGTCACCGCGCTCCCGTCGCTAGCTCAGCCGACACAGGCTCCCATAATTCAGGCGCCACCCCCCGTGCTTCCAAATAATGCGCCTGATCCGAAGGAAAGCGACAATATCCTGGTTTCGATGTACGCCCAGGTACTTCCTGGTGTGGTTTCCATCAACACAGGCAATGCGCTGGGTTCAGGGTGGGTCTTTGACAGCAATGGACATATTGTCACGAATCAGCACGTGGTGGATAACAACAGCGAAGTAGAAGTGGATTTCGCCTCGGGTTATAAGGCACACGGGACGGTGGTGGGTACCAGTTCCGATGCAGATATTGCCGTGATCAAAGTAGATGCACCGGCAGATCAAATCCACGCCTTGGCGATTGGGGATTCCAGCAAACTCCAAGTCGGAGAAACGGTGGTCGCAATTGGAAATCCCTTTGGCTTGAACGGTACAATGACTGTTGGTATTGTCTCGGCTCTGGGCCGTACCCAGCCATCTACCCAATCGCCGGAGGGCGGCTTCTTCAGTAATGCCGATATCATCCAGACGGATGCTGCCATTAACCCGGGCAATTCGGGCGGTCCCCTGTTCAATATGGCGGGCGAGGTGGTAGGCGTAAACCAATCCATCCTCACAGAGAACGTTAACCAAACTACTGGCACCGCATCAAATTCAGGCGTTGGCTTCTCGATCTCGATCAACCTTGTCAAGCGGGTGGCTCAAGGCTTGATTGCAAATGGTAAGTATGATTTTCCTTATTTGGGTATTTCCACGCGCAGTGATATGAGCCTAGCAGATATTGAAGCCCTCGGATTAAAGAGCTACATTGGTGCCTATGTTGCCTCGGTGACTCCAGGAGGCCCGGCCGATAAGGCCGGCATTCATGGCGGCGACCAAGCCACCAGCCTCCAGGGTGTAAATGCCGGCGGTGACCTGATTGTCGCCGTCGATGGCTTGCCGGTGCAAACGTTCGATAGTTTGCTGAGTTACCTGCTGACGAATAAATCCCCCGGCGATACCATTACTCTTACTGTGTTACGGGGAGATCAAAAATTGGACATTCCTTTAACGCTTGGAAAGCGTCCCGCCTCATAAAGAAAAAGGACGGCAGTGTAACTGCCGTCCTTTTTAACCAAAGCGTTCTTCACGCCAAACGTCGGCGCGGTTGTGATAGCCCGCCTGTTCCCAAAACCCGCGTCGATCACGCGGCATAAATTCCAACGAGCGTAGCCACTTGGCACCTTTCCAAAGATATGGTGTTTCCAGATTTTTTTCGGCGGGAATATATCCCACCACCCCGCGCAACGGATAGCCGTGATCGGCGGTAATCGGTTCACCATTGAGATGGGTGGCTAGCAAAAAGTTATCTTGTAAGACAACTTCCAAAGGAAGATTGACGGTAAATCCGTATTCGGCGTGCTGCATCACATGTGTGGCTTCCGGCTTGATCCTGAAAAATCCATTCTCCACCAAGGTCTTTACCGAAACCCCCTCCCACAGGGTGTCAAACTTGCTCCAGCGTGTCACACAATGGATATCCATTTGAATTTTCGCGCGGGGCAATTGATTGAACTCATCCCACGTCCAGCGCTTTTCCTCGTCCACCAAACCCCAAACACGGAAGTCCCAGGTGGCAGCGTTGAAGTGCGGCACCGGCCCATAATGCAGCACGGGAAATTTGAATGTTAAGGACTGTCCGGGCGGCAGCCGCCCTTCTTTACGAACGCGTTCTTCTTCCTTGCGACGATCCGGTCCTTCAAATGAAAACATGGATCACACTCCTGACTGAGATTATATCAACTTCCACATCCAGTAGACTTCGGCGGACAGGCTTTTGTTACAACGCGTTTCTTACGATTTTATTAATAAGATGAAAGAATATTGCAATGGGGCTGAATGGCAATTTGGCTTATTCGGCGTCCAAATCCGTTTATAATGGGTTGCTGGAGAGAGACCTACACGCCATGTTGCGTAACTTTTATGCATTGATCGACGTCCTGTATAAAGAGCAGGAGAAGATGGAAACGCATCCTGATGACTGACGGAATTGCACTGCTCAAAGCGGCCCAAAAACTCGACGAAGAAGCGCTCACCGCCATCTTCGATCAATACGCGCCTGCCATTTATAAATATACGCTTCGATTATGTCATGACCCAATCGTGGCGGATAATATCGTGGGTGATGTTTTTGCGCAGTTGCTGGAACAATTTGCGGGCGGGAAAGGTCCTAGGACCAATCTACGGTCGTATTTGTACCAGACCGCTTATCACCTGGTCGTAGATCGCTCGCGAGATAATTCGCACAATGCACCCCTTGAAGTTGCCGTGGGCACTTATGAGAAAGGACATTTCACGCCCACGCAAACGCAAATCGAGGAACGTGTCATGATGGAAGCTTTGATCTCCGCGATGAATACTGAGCTGACCGAGGATCAGCGGCACGTCATCATTCTTCGTTTTTTGGAAGATTTCAGTCTCAAGGAAACCGCCGAGATTATAGGTAAAGAAGTAAACAACATTAAAGTTATACAGAATCGCGGGATCGCCAAGTTGAGAAAAGCATTGGGGCTTCAACTTGAAGAAAGCTGGTGAGACCCATGGAAATCAACGCAAACGACACTGATGTTTTCCAACTCTTACAAAAATTGAAGGAATTTAATCAGCCGTACCCAGGCGATTTGTTGGCGAACCGCCGGCAGGGCTATTTAAAACAGGTTGCTGAGATCAGCGCAGGGGCAGGGTTGGCGACAGCATTAAAAAATACAGCCAGGGGTGCTCAAGGCACCGGAGCTGGGCTATCTTCCTCCGCTAGTACTTTAATCGAAGCTCTTTTGGTCATTGCGATTGTTGCCGAAGCAGGGGCAGTCACCTATTTTTACCGTGAGAAACTAGTAGCTTGGTACAATAACCTGACAAAATCCCCGAAAGTGGAACAAGTCTCGAACCCCCCTGTAGTTCCTTCGCCGGTTGTACATGTTGCCGCTACGATTACGCCCGTGTTTACCCTGACGGTGACGGAAACGCTAGTTGCCACTCCCTCTCAACTGGCGGAATTACCTTTACCTACCGATCAAGCTGGGGCTCCGAGCGATACCAGTAGCGAGACGAACCCCGCTCAAAACACCAATCCGGAGCCCACGCAGGATAGCCGCCCCGCC
>JBKPQD010000231.1:0-4221 GCA_046733915.1 Chloroflexota bacterium | reverse complement strand
CTGATCGACACCTACGGACAGGACAAGATGACCAAGCTGCTGTCAGCCTTTCGGGATGGAACCACAACCGATGCCGCTCTCGTGCAAACCTATGGCTTTAACGTCGATGGTCTGGAAGACAAATGGCGACAAGCAATCGGTGCCTCCCCGCGAACGGATTCGGCGCAACCAACCGTACAGCCAACTCCAACGTTCGTTCCAACGATTGTCCCGATTGGAGGTGGATTCATTTCGCTCCAGGCAACCATCACAGCAGTACCGACCTCCTCTGTCGCCCAGGCAACACCGGAAGCCTCACCGCAATCAAGGACGGGTCCTCCACTCGGCTTGACACTCCTGTTGCTGGCTTTGTGCTGTGCGCTGCTTTTGGTAGTCGGCATCTTTGTGCTCGGATTCATCGTTCGAACTCGGAACAGCAAGGCAATGAACAATGATCAAAAATAACTCTCATGGCGCGCATGAAGAGCTAGCCAAGATCCTTTCATTGGTTCTGGTTGTTGTTCTTGCCTTTAGCATCGCCGGACAAAAACCTGCTTTGGCGTTACCAGCGGATATTCCGCTGGATCAAGCTTTAGTCCTCTTGGGCGGCGAGTCAACAAATCCCAGAGATTATGATCCGGCAACCACACTGGGTGGCGCTGATCGGCTTGTCTTCAGTGGTCTCGTCTCTTTAAATCCAAAGCTTGAGCTTACCCCCGATCTGGCAGAGAAGTGGGACATCAGCCCGGATGACATGGTGTACACGTTCCACTTGCGCGCAAATGCAAAGTTTCATGACGGTAGACCGGTCACGGCACAAGATGTGATCTATTCCTGGGAGCGCGCCGCCAGCCCTGCTGTGCAGTCCGATACTGTGCTTACATATTTAGGGGATATTGCCGGTATTAGTGAAATTGCATCCGGACAAAGCCAGCATGCGAAAGGTTTGTTTGCTCTGGACGAGCATACATTGCAAGTGACCGTTGATGCTCCCAAACCGTATTTCCTGTATAAGCTTACCTACGGCACCGCATTCATCGTGGATAAAGCAAATGTAGAAAGCGGTGAGGACTGGTACCGTCACCCGAACGGCACCGGTCCATATCGTCTGAGGGAATGGAAGCGGTTCGAGTCCATTATTTATGAAGCCAATCCCGATTTTTACCTTGGCAAACCCTCAATTCCTTATATCGTTTACCAGCTATATACGGGCCGCGGCCTCCAACTTTATGAAGGTGGTGAAATTGATATAACCGGCATCAGCCGCTTTGATGCAGATCGATTTCTCGATCCCACGGAACCTTTACATCATGAACTGCTGACCGGAGTGAATTTGTGCACAGGGTTTATCGTCTTCGATGTCACGCGCCCGCCGTTCGATGATGTGAACGTCCGTAAAGCCTTTACGATGGCATTTGATCGCCAGAAATTCATCGACGTTGTTTTGAATGGCCACGCGCTTCCCGCCGGCGGATTGTATCCGCCCGGGCTACCGGGATTCAGCACTTCCTTACAAGGGCTACCTTACGATCCCATGCAAGCCCGCGAGCTGCTCAAGCAATCGAAATATGGTGGACCGGCGGGCTTGCCCGCGATTGTCTTTACCGACTCGGGAATCGGTGCCAACATTGGCCCAGACGTTGCCGCGATGGCAGAGATGTGGCAACAGAACCTGGGCGTCACAATTACCGTCGAAAATCTGGAGCCGAACTATTACTATGATCAAATCTATTCCGGGAACCATGGACAACTGATCAGTGGCGGATGGTGTGCCGATTATCCAGACCCGGAGAATTTTGCAGATGTGCTCTTCCATACCGGTTCGCCACAAAACAACGGTGGTTATTCCAATCCGCAACTGGATACGTTGTTGGAACAAGCCCGGGTGGAACAGGATGTGACAACGCGCCTCGCCATGTACCAGCGCGCCGAACGGATCATCGTGAACGATGCGCCGGTGCTTTTTACATCGTATTCGCTTTCCTACCAGTTAGTCAAACCCTATGTGAAGGGATATATGTTTACGCCAATCGATATCCCCATTGAGAGGTATATGTGGCTGGATGGGAAATAAACTTGTAGTGCCGGCGGCTGCCGTCCCTACTGCAAGTCGTTTCTTGCCTCGACGGCAAATTCGACGCGGGCGATTCTTCCTCCCAGGCTGGAAATCATAAATTCAAAGGGAATGCTGCCTCGCGCGGCGAGACCGTTCTCCCATTCCCAGCGACGGACGCCCACCACGCGTCCCGTCTCGTCATAAGCTGTCCCCGACACCCAAACTTGACTTGCCGCCTGATTCGGGCTTTGCGAAAACACCATCCCACGGACGGTCGCGCTGTGGCCCTGTGCGTCGACTTGTACCAGTGTGTTGGTGATCGTCGCAGGAAGATAACGTTGATCCTCCGGTAACAATCGAATGGCAGTCAATAGCTGCACGCGCGGCTTTGCATCCAGTGGAATACTGGGTCGGAAAAATACAGTAAGTGGCAGTGATGTGTTCGGGGGGAGAATATTCAGGGGCAAGAGCGCCGTTTGACTGGCAAGAGTCGCGTTGTTCGAATCCACGAGTGTCACCTGCGCGCTGATATTTTCCATAAAGTCAGAAAAGTCATTGTGTACCAAGACAAAACACCACATGCCTTTATCTGTGGTCGGATAACATTGAATCTGTTGGACGACGAGCGGTGCCGGTGTTGGCGTGGGTTCGCCTGAGGTGTTATCGGGATCGCTGGGAATCTTGATCAATTGCCCGATCGACATGCTATTGGGCGAAATCTCGGGATTGGCAGCTTGCAAATCGTCTATCGAAATGCCGAACTTTAGAGCGATGCTGCTGATCGTATCACCTGACTTAATAGTGTAGGTAAAGGGTGTCGAGCTGGGGAGAGGCGTCTCGGCGACGACCAAGCTTTCGGGAGTGGGGATCGAATTCCGGGTGGATGTGGCGAAAGGAATCAGCGTGGGAGGGATAGGACTTGAGACGATGCTCGCTGGTGTGCATGCCGTCAGAAGCAAGAAGAGAGTAACAAGCAAAATGCTGATGGCCAAACGCTGAAAGCTAATCATGAGAAGATTATAATTGCTGAAAAATTCTTGGAGGTCAGGATGGAATATCGTCATTTGGGCAGGGCAGGGATTCGCGTCAGTGAACTTTCATTTGGTTCGTGGGTCACATTTCATACGCAAGCGGATGTCGATGCTGCAAAAGAAATGATGGCAGCAGCCTATGATGCAGGTGTGAACTTTTTCGATAATGCCGAAGCTTATGCGGGCGGCAAGTCGGAAGAGGTGATGGGGCGGGCACTCAAGCAATTAAACTGGCGCCGCAGCAGTTATCTGGTTTCTACAAAGCTTTTCTGGGGATTACATGATGGAGTCAATGAGAACCATACATTAAATCGCAAATATCTGATCGAAGCCATCAACGGCTCGCTGCAACGCTTCGGACTTGAGTATGTCGATCTGCTCTATTGTCACCGCCCCGATCAAACCACACCGATCGAAGAGACGGTTTGGGCAATGCACAATATCATCGAGTGGGGCAAGGCGCTGTATTGGGGCACCTCCGAGTGGGCGGCGGCTGAAATTGCAGCGGCGATGGAAATTGCCGAACGGCATCATTTGCATAAGCCGGTTACCGAACAGCCCGTCTATAACTTGTTCGAACGCCATCGTTTTTCAAGGGAATATGAACGTGTGTATAAAGACTACGGCTATGGCACAACGACCTGGAGTCCGCTGGCTTCGGGATTGCTGACCGGCAAGTACAACAATGGCATCCCTCAAGGAAGCCGCGCCACCCTCAAAGGATATGATTGGCTAAAGGAGGACCTCACCAATCAAGACAAGCTTGCCAAGGTTCAGTCATTGGAGCCAATCGCCCAGGAACTTGGCTGCAGCCTTTCGCAGCTGGCAATCGCCTGGTGTTTGAAGAATCCCTATGTCAGCAGCGTCATCACTGGCGCGAGCCGTGTGGAACAAGTCCACGAGAATATGAAGGCGAGCGAAATTGCGCCGAAGTTGACGCCAGAGATTTTGGAACGAATTGATGGGATTTTTGGCATAAAAAAGGAAGACGCAGATTAGCTGTTCACCAGCGACCCGCCCGTTTCATCGAACCGAAGCGAAAACGGGCGGGTCGATCCGCTTAAACAGACAGAAACGCAGCCCTATTACCCTAATGGGACAAATTAGGGGGATTTGCATGACATTCATCTGATGCCTTCTCAGTGAGTATTAATC
>JBKPQD010000230.1:0-6546 GCA_046733915.1 Chloroflexota bacterium | reverse complement strand
CCGGAAGGATGCTGGAATGCTCGGTTCCTCGATGGGCTCCCCTTTCACGATCGCTTCATATGTATTGACGCGACCCTGAACATCATCCGATTTGACCGTAAGCATTTCCTGAAGTGTATACGCCGCGCCATACGCCTCGAGTGCCCACACTTCCATTTCACCGAAGCGCTGACCGCCGAACTGCGCCTTACCACCTAGCGGCTGCTGCGTCACGAGGCTGTAGGGTCCCGTGGAACGTGCATGGACTTTATCTTCGACAAGATGGTGCAACTTTAAGACGGTCATTACACCTACAGTCACGGGCTGGTCGTAAGGAATACCCGTCTTGCCGTCCCGCAGAGTTTGCTTGCCCAGGATCGGCATCGGGTGACCGGAGCTGTTCGTAATTTCTTGGGCGACTTCCATTACACGCGCTTCGGCGATGCGACCGGCGTGACCTTCACTTTCAATCCACAGGCGTAGACAGGCGCTCACCGCGGCACTGTCATAAGCATTCCGCTCGTGTGGGTCGAGATTTTCGGGATGGAAGATTGTATCGGGGTCAAACCCACGATCACGCAGCCACTCGGAAGCGGTGGCGAAGCGAGCATAATCGACATCGTTCAAATCATAGGGATCATACTTGCGGCTGCCCAGCCACTCCTCAAGGTACAGGCGGCGCACTTCGTTGTCATCCTGGATCGACTCGGGATCATATTCCTGCTGCTTGATCCATTCCCAAGCGGACGCCGCAGCTTCCTTCCATGCCTGATCGACAATCCAGGCACGAGCGAGTTCGGCCTCGATCTCAGCTTCGGTAGCGCCGTCGAATACCGGCGTGACGGCGCGGTATCCAAGTCGTTTCGCCGCCCAACCGAGATGCACCTCCAAAACCTGACCGATATTCATACGACCAGGAACACCCAATGGATTCAAGATGATATCCACCGGCGTACCATCTTCTAAGAAAGGCATATCCTCGACCGGTACGACCTTCGACACAACGCCCTTGTTTCCGTGGCGACCTGCCATCTTGTCACCCGCTGTCAACTTGCGGCGCTGAGCGACAGAGACACGTACCATCATATCCACGCCGGCAGAAAGATCGGAATTTTCTTCACGAGTGAAGACCTTGACGTCCACAACCTTACCGCGTTCACCATGGGGCATGCGCAGCGAAGTATCTTTTACATCACGAGACTTTTCCCCGAAGATAGCGCGCAAGAGGCGCTCTTCCGGTGTGAGTTCTTTTTCACCTTTCGGTGTAATCTTGCCAACCAAAATATCGTTGGGACCTACCTCCGCACCGATGCGGATAATTCCATTCTCGTCGAGATCTTTGATCGCATCTTCACCGACGTTCGGGATGTCACGCGTGATTTCTTCCGGTCCAAGCTTCGTGTCGCGTGCTTCCACTTCATACTTTTCAATATGAACGGACGTAAAGCGATCTTCTTGAACCAAACGTTCGGAAATCAGAATCGCATCTTCGAAGTTGCCACCTTCCCATGAAAGGAACGCGACAACCACGTTTTGCCCTAACGCCAACTGACCACTTTCGGTAGAGGAAGAATCTGCAATGATGTCGCCCTTCTTGATCCTCTGTCCTTTGACAACGGCCGGGCGCTGATCGATACACGTGCTTTGATTGGAGCGCTGATATTTACGCAGCATATATGTGCGCCCACCGCCTCGTTCTTTGACCGTGATCGTATTGCCAGTCACGGACGTGATTTCACCGTCGGCTTCCGCTACCACCACCTGACCGGAGTCGAGCGCTGCATGATATTCCATGCCGGTCGAGACCAACGGGATTTCAGGACGAACCAGCGGTACAGCCTGTGCCTGCATGTTGGATCCCATCAAAGCACGGTTGGCATCGTCATGCTCAAGGAAGGGGATCAACGCAGCGCTGATACCCACAACCTGATGCGGAGCGACATCCATGTAATCTACGGACTCAGGCGTGGAGAAGATAAAGCCCGAGTGATAGCGGCAGGACACACGATCGCGCACGAATTCTTTGTTTTCGGTAAGCGGAGCATTCGCCTGCGCGATCACATACTTATCTTCCGCATCGGCGGAGAGATAATCGAATTGATCGGATACAAACGGATTGATACTGACAGGCTGCCCCGTTTTAGCAATCCGCTTCATCATCTTGGAATCAATGACTTCACCGGCCTTGAAAAGAATCTCGCCTGACTTAGGGTCTACAACGTTTTCACGCAGTGTGCGACCCTCGAGGCGTTCCTCATCGGCAGGCATGGTGCGGAACACTTTTCGATACGGCGTTTCAATAAAGCCATATTCGTTCACACGTGAGAAGGACGCCAGACGACCGATCAAACCGATGTTCGGACCTTCCGGTGTTTCAATCGGGCAGATGCGTCCATAATGCGAGTGGTGAACGTCGCGGACGTCAAAGCCGGCACGCTCACGGCGCAGACCACCAGGTCCCAATGCAGAGAGGGTGCGTTTGTGGCGCAACTCGGCGAGCGGGTTGGTCTGGTCCATGAACTGCGACAGCTGTGAAGAACCAAAGAACTCGCGCAACGCGGCAACCACCGGACGAATATTGACAAGCGTCACAGGCGACAATTGTTCCTGATCGCGAATGGACATGCGCTCTTTGATGACGCGCTCCATACGTCGCAGGCCGATGCGCAGCTTGTTCTGGATCAACTCGCCTACTGTCTTGACACGGCGATTGCCGAGGTGATCGATATCGTCAGCCGGCTCTACGCCGTTATTGATTTGAATCATATGGCGCAGCAAACGAATCACGTCGAGCTTGGTAACAGTCCGATGTGGAATGGGAACATTGAGATCGAGCTTTTGATTCAATTTATATCGACCGACGCGCTCGAGGTCATAGTGGCGCTGATCGAAGAGCTGTTCTTCGGGGAACAGGCGGGCGTTATCGAGCGTCGCCGGGTCGCCCGGGCGCATCTTGCGGAAGAATTCGATCAAAGCCGCTTCGGCTATGGTCAAGCCACCGGAAAGATCCCACTCAGGTTCCTGCTTGAGGGTCGAGGCAATGAAGAGTCGCTCCGGATTGTTATCCACATCCTGGAAGAGAGAGAGCAATTCTTCATCGGAACCGGTCTTCAATGGCGTATCCTTAATACCATCATCGACAGCTGCTAATGCGCGCAGGAAGACCGTGATCGGCACGGTGCGCTTGCGGTTGAATTTCAAAATAATGTAATCGGACTTGCGGGTTTCAAACTCCATCCACGCGCCGCGGTCTGGAATCAGCTTGGACATGGCTAGCAAACGTCCCGTGGCCCGATCGGTGGGCGCTTCAAAGTACACACCCGGCGAACGAATCAACTGCGAGACGACGACACGCTCTGTGCCATTGATAATGAACGTGCCCTTGTCGGTCATCTCGGGAAAATCGCCGAGGAAAATATCCTGCTTGATCGGCTCGGGGACATCAGGTCCTGCTAGCAGGACAGAAACGTATAGAGGACTGGAATAGGTTAAATCGCGTTCTACGCACTCCTCAATGGAATGCTTGGGGTCGCCGAACCAATACTTTAAGCCCCATTGTTTCGATTCGGGGCTGCGGCTCGGAAAATATAACTTCATCCCTTTGTTGTAGGATTCAATTGGCGAAACCTCATGGAAGAGATCGCCTAAACCTTCACGCTTGAGGCGCTCGAATGAATCCAGTTGAACTTCAATCAGATTGGGAAGTTTGATGTTAACGGGAATTCGCGCATAACTCTTGCGGGGTAAAGAAGAAGACATTCGGTTCACTCCTAACCTTGGGTATGTGCGCCGTTACGAAGTACCACATCTTTTCTTCAGATTTTGTGCTTGCCAGGTAACAGATGCAATTCAAATCGAGAAGATCGTGCAGGATGCGGTATACACACGAAGACATCCCGCGTTGTTTGGCGGGATAGCAAACGGTGATTATATACGAATTTTGACTTATACGCAAGGGGCTATTTGCTTGGTTTTCCTCCCTGTCTTGAATGCTCTCATTCTATCATATTTTGGGGGTTTCGCAACCTACAATAGCCTTACGGGGTTCTGAGTACAGAGATCACAAATCGAATCCCTGGAGGCATCATGGCAACAGCACAGGCAACAGTTGACAAGACGGTCAATGACAAGAGGGAAATCTTCGGCTGGGCAATGTACGACTGGGCGAACTCTGCCTTCAGTACAACGGTGGGAACGGTCTTTCTTGGACCTTATATTGCTTCCCTGGCCGCCAAGGCTGCCGAAGCCTACCCCGACGGTCTGGCACGCTTCTTTGGGATTCCCGTTGCGCCGGATTCCTTCCTCCCCTACTGCATTTCGTTTTCCGTTGGATTGCAAGTGCTCTTCCTGCCCATCCTCGGTGCCATTGCAGACTATTCTCATATGCGTAAACGGATGATGCAGATCTTCGCCACAATCGGTGCCATCGCCACGATCCTGATGTTCTTCATTACCGGAAGCGCATGGTGGCTGGGAGGAGTGCTCTTCATCATCGCCAACTTGACATTTGGTGCAGCGATCGTTTTTTACAATGCCTACCTGCCAGATATTGCTAGTGAAGAGGAACGTGATCGAGTCTCGTCCTATGGCTGGGCAATGGGGTATCTCGGGGGAGGGCTACTACTTGCATTGAATCTTGCATTCTTCTTATTTAGTGACAAGCTGGGTGTGCCGGGGGATCTTGCAGTCCGCATCAACCTGGCATCGGCGGGAATTTGGTGGCTTGGATTCTCGTTTCTCACGTGGGCGCGCCTGCGAGCCCGTCACGCGGCACGAGCTCTACCGGCCGGCGACACGTATCTGAGTGTCGGCTTCAAACAACTGGGAAACACCTTTCGTGAGATCAAGCACTTCCCTGAAACACTAAAGTATTTGCTAGCCTATTTTCTTTACAATGATGGAATCCAAACTGTCATTGCTGTATCCTCCACTTTTGCTGCTGCCCCGCTTGCCCGCGGAGGCGTTGGACTGCCTCAAAATCTTTTGATTGCAGCCATCTTGATGATTCAATTTGTGGCATTCGGAGGCGCCCTCTTCTGGGGCAGGCTTGCCAAGTGGATTGGCGCTAAGCAATCTATTGTTGTTAGCCTTGTGATCTGGTCGGGCGTAGTAATCTATGCATATGGCGGCTTGAAGGGCGATAACCGGATTATGGAGTTTTTCATCCTGGGAATATTCATTGCGCTGGTCATGGGCGGATCGCAAGCGATCAGCCGCAGCCTGTTCGCGCAGATGATTCCTGATGGAAAGGAAGCTGAATTCTACTCCTTCTACGAGGTCAGCGAACGAGGCACCTCTTGGACGGGTCCGTTGGTATTTGGTTTGGCGAATCAATTGTTTGGCAGCCTACGATTTGGGATTTTAGCGTTGATTTTTTATTTCATCGCCGGCTTGATTGTGCTGCCGTTTGTTAATGTACCTAAAGCAATGGCAGACGTAAAGGAATATGACTCCGATCATAAGAACAGTTGACAACTAAATTTCCAAGAAAGAGGCGATCATCAACGATAGTCGCCTCTTTTCTTATTTATGAATTCCATCTCATCGCAAGAAGGAGAAGAGTTCTCCTCCATATGTTGCTCGGAACAAAGCTACGCTGACGGCCGGCAGGCTGGAGGGGCCGGGGTAAATCAAATACCGGGGTGACCACATCGGGTGGAATTTCTCCTTGAACGTGTGCAGGCCTCGGAAATTGTAAAATCGGCTCACATTGTTGTAAATGTAATGAAGTGCGCGCTCAATTAACGGGTCATTAGAATGTTCGCCCACACCGGAAAGCGCGCTCAGACCCAAATTGAATGTTTGATATCCGTGTTCCTTTGCCCACATCAACATCGAAACAAATAAAAAATCCATTAATCCGGATTCAACCTCGGTGCGATGACGCATCAGATCGACTGCCACGCCATTATTTTGGAACTCGGTGACAAGATTTGCAAAGGCTTCAATAAATCCCTCGCGCTCACGCACCAGCAAGATCGGACAGGTGTTTAGATAGGCTTCCTCGAACCATCCAAGTGAAAATTTCATCTCAGATACCCTGCGACGGCTCAACCATTCATCACTGATCGTTTTAAGCTCTCGTAACATTCGAGCAGAGAACGGCGGTTGGATAACATCATAGTGATAGCCGCTTCTGACCAGCTTGTTATAACCATTTCGAAGTGTTTTGTTGGCGCTACCCTCCAGCGTGAAGGCTGGCAGATCGACGATCGCTTCCTGTCCCAGCAACAAAGCATCCAAGCCCAGCGACCGATATTCACCTAGGCAGCCTGGTCCAACCTGATAGAAGGCAGGCAGCCAATCGTTGGATGCGCACCGTGACTGAAATTCAGCCACGGCATGCAAGTGATCCTCCGGTGGGCCAACCGGATCTCCTAAGGCAAGCGCGACGCGGTTCTCCACTACATAAGAAATCAACGTTTCTTTTGTGTCAAAGAACAACTTTTTATCGGGTAACAGGGAGTATCGGGCGAGAGCAGTCTTTCCATGAGCGCGGACGATTTCCCAGGCGCGCGACCGTTCCTGCTCCGAAGATAGCCCACGGTTTAATACTGGACGCAGCAG
>JBKPQD010000229.1:0-12086 GCA_046733915.1 Chloroflexota bacterium | reverse complement strand
GCGTTGCTGCGCACGTCGAACAGGTCAGCGCGGGCGGCGCGCATGAAATGCTCGTAGGCGCCGGCCGCGTCACCGACTTTGCAAGCCATGATCGCCTGAATCGATGGACCGAGCGACGAGCCAAAGGTATGATCGGTGCGGGCGTTGTAATAGGCATAATTCGCCTGGATGGTTTCCGCGTCATACAGTTCGGGCAGCAGATACATCAGCATCAACACATCCGGCTGCTTGATGACCTGCGTTTCGTTCGCGCCTTCGATTCCGAATAGGGTTTGAACGGATTCGGTGCGCGGTTCCAAGGCGGCCATGTCCACATCTTTGCGCTGGAAATATCCTTCGAACTGCTCCACCAGTTTCGTCTGCGAATCAAATGGCAGGTAGATGTGATCGATCACATGCCGCCATTTTTCCAACTCTGCGTCTGTCAGCTGCAGGCGCGCATTGATTGTGTTCCACTCGGCGGGGTGCTGCGTTTTCAGCCAGCTTTGTAAATCCAGTGCTGTGCGCAAATTCCAGCGGGCGAGTGCGTTGGTGTAGACATTGTTGTCCACATGATCGTGGTATTCGTCAGGTCCGATGATGTCGCTGATCTCGTAGCGCTGCAATTCTTCATTCCATTCCGCGCGGCTGGCCCAGAAGCGCGCGGTTTCCAGAATAACCTCTGCGCCGCGCTCGAACAGGAATGGCTCGTCGCCGGTCGCCTGCCAGTATTTCCACATGCCTAATGCGACATCGGCAGAAATATGAATCTCGATATCGCCGGTCCAGATACGGATTAGCTTGGTCCGATCGCGCCAGTCAGGTACCCAGGTTGGCGTAACCTCCTCGCCGGTCCCGGCGCTCTCCCACGGATACTGGGCGCCGCGAAAGCCATTGGCTTCTGCCTTGGCTTTTGCTCCGGCTAAGTTGTGCCAGCGGTAGGAGAGCAGCAGGCGGGCAATCTCCGGCCGGACATAAATGAAAAAGGGCAGCATGAAAATCTCGGTATCCCAGAAGGAATGCCCGCGATACCCATAGCCGCTCAACGTTTTCGCCCCCAGGTTGACATGTTCATCGTGGCGCGGGGCGGCGATCAAAAGCTGGAATAAATTAAACCGGATGGCGAGCTGCGCTTCGTCATCGCCCTCGATCAGCACATCTGAGCGATCCCATTCGGCTTGCCAGGCTTTTCGATGTTCCTCCCACAGTTGGGTCCAATCTTTGCGGGCGGCGCTCCGTATCGCGGACCGCGCGCTCTTCCAGGGACTCGCATCGTCTCGACGGGTGTAATACGTGACAAACTTGGTGACGTTGACGACTTGCCCAGATTCCACGTCCGCATACGTCACAAGGGTAGGATGGTTATGGGCGTCCCAATGCCTCATTCTGGACTTCTGGCCGGCCGCTGTCATGGACAGCTGAGCGGCTACTGCAAGCTCGATCTTTGTCGCCCGCGTTTGTGTCCGCAGCCAGGCTTCCGGCCCACGCATACCCTGGTCGAGCCAGTCCCAGTGCTTAAAACCGAGATTATCTGCCTCGCCGTTGATCCCGGTTCGAACTTCGATGCGACCCGCATAATTTTCGGGGGCGATCAGGACGCGGATGGCGCAAAGATGCTCCTCTGCCAGACTGGCGAAACGCTCGAAGATGAAATGGGTGATATTGCCGCGTGGACTCTGCCAGCGGATATCGCGCGTCAACGTTGCGGTGTACAAGTCGAGGGTCCGCGTGAACGAAAGCAGCTCTCCGTCAAACAGGCGGAAGTGTTCTCCATCCAGATAGATTTCCATCTCGAGCCAGTCCGGAGCGTTGACCAGCTCAGTGAAGACGACCGGCACGTCATCAAAGACGCCGTGCATGAAGGTGGCGCGTCTCTCGCCCGGATACTTTTCTTCGAACGCGCCGCGCGTCGAAAGATAGCCATTCCCAATGGTGAACACCGTTTCCTTATGGTGTTGTTTTTCGGGGTTATATGAATCCTCAGAGATTTTCCACATACGTAAGTTAAGCCACAAAATCCTTTTGCTTGGCTAAATGCTCCACAACAGCGTGGTTCCCGGCAAAGGCGATCAATGCACCACCAAACACGAACGTCAACATGAACGCCAAGGTGCCCAGAAGAAGACTTAATAGCAATAGCAGCGCCAGCACGACCGCGAACAAGAGGTTGTTGCGAATGAAAACAACTGCGTTGCGTAACGCCTGCCAGACCAGCGGTTGTTCCTGCTCAAATAGAAAGGGAAGAGCAAAGATTTGGATCAGCAACCAAACCGAAATCAGCATGATATACAATCCTTGCAAGAAATGGGCGGTATCCAAAGCAGGGATGAATTTTCCGGTGAAGTAATAATCGCCCAGCAACAGGCCGAAGATCAACAGATTGAGAAACCCCCAACGCCAGGCTGGTTTCCAGTAACTGCCGATCGCCCGTAAGAAGTCGCGTTCATCCACCATTTCGCCATGCGCGACGCGGTTGCCGTAGAAGAACAATGCCACCGTGACCGGCGGACCTGCAATGATCACAATGTTCCCAAACAGGAAAATCAGGTGAACGATCAGGATCGTCCACATTTCCTTCCAGACATCTCGGAATGCCCATCCCAGGGTTTGCAGCGCCATTTGTGTTTGCCGGATCACTGGACCTGATTAGCCTTTGATGCCGGTATAGGCGACACCTTCCACGAAATATTTGCTGAAAATAAAGAACAAAATCAGAACCGGGATCGCGTTGAACATCGCACCGACCAGCGTGAGATTCCACTGCGCCTTGAATTGCTGTTGGAAGATGCTCAATGCAACGTTGAGAACGTATTTATCCGGTGTGTTCAAGTACAAGAGCGGTTGCAAAAAGTTATTCCACATCCCTTGGAATTGGAGGATGAACACGGTCAACAGCGCCGGGCGTGCCAGCGGCAGGATAACTTCACGATAGATCTGCGAGTGTGTAGCACCATCGATCACAGCAGCCTCCTCTAAGTCCTTGGGGATGGCTTTGAAGAACTGGGTCAGGAGAAATATGCCTCCGGCACTGACTGCCGCGGGTATGATGAGCGACCCAAACGTATTGATGAGCCGCAGTTTGGTCATCAACACATACGCAGGGATAAGAGTCAGTGCACCGGGAATCATCATCGTCGCCAACATAAAGTTGAAAACGGCATCCCGACCTGGAAACTCCAAGCGCGCAAATGCATAGGCTGCCATGGAGCAGAAGATGACTTCTAGGGTGGCAACGGTTACTGAGAGGAACGCGGTGTTGAATAACCAGCGCGGGAAGGTACCGCCATTGCCAAGATCTGTATTCCATACCTTCGTCCAGTTTTCGAAGAGCCAGTTTGCTGGAAGCAGCCTGGGCGGGAAGGCAATAATCTCCGCGTCGGTTTTGAACGTGCCCAGAGCCGCCAAGATAAAGGGCGTGAAAAGTACGACGCCGATCACAATCAGGAGCAGATAGCGAAGAATAGTGCTTACAGAGGTAGTTCCGGGCTTTTGAGGCGGTTGCGTGCGGACTTGCTTGAGGGTCTCTACTTTTACTGCCATGTCTGCCTCCTAATACAATTGCGTTTCATTGGAGATGAAACGGCGCTGTAAGAACGTAAAGAAGAAAATGATGACGGCCAGGATGAACGCCAGGGCGGCAGCATACCCCATTTGAATCGGTCCCTGAGCGCCGAGGGCTTCCCGGAACACGATGTATACCGGCGTGAGCGATGTTCCGAGTGGTCCACCTTTTGTTGCCAGATAGACCTGGTCGAAAACCTGAAATGTACCGATGGTTCCCAAGACGACAACCAGCAGGATGATCGGACGCAACAGAGGCAGGGTGATCTTCCGGAATTGCTGCCATCCATTCGCCCCGTCTAGTGAGGCCGCCTCGTACAACGCGGGGTTGATATCCTGCAGCGCAGCAAGGAACATGAGCATAAACGTCGGGGCCGTTGTGAAAATATTTTGGAACATGATTGCCATCCAGGCGATACTCGGCCCGCGCAAGTACCACTGTGTAGAGGGAATCTTCACTCCGAATGGTTCGACGATTAGCTGGAACAAACCACGTGGATCTCCCAACCAGTTAATGTTCTGCCACTGCATGCCAAATATGCCAAAGAACTTTGCAAGAAAGAAGTTGATATATCCCGTTTTTAGATAAAACCACATAAAGATCAGTGTGATCACGACCGACGAGGTCACACTAGGTGCATAAAACAAGGTACGAAAGAATTGCTTGAATTGAATTGGGGTGTTCAGCAAGGCCGCCAGGAGAATTGCAATGGCAGTCTGTGTGGGCACAACAATTAATGTATACCAAAATACGTTGTAAAGACCTTGCACAAAGTCTTTTTGGGTAGGGTCAACAAAGCCGCGGAATGCCTTCGCATAATTGTCTAAACCCACCCATTGCGGCGGGGTGAAAATATCGTATTTATTGAAAGAGATATAGAAAGCAAATAACAAGACACCAACAGTGAAAGTCAGCGCGATGAGTAGATAAGGTATCAAGAAGAGGTAGCCCATGATCAAGCTCTGGCGCCGTTTGGGATTTGGCCATTCCCGATAGATGGTTCTAGCCGCGACCAATCCTAGAAGGATGGCTAGGATTGCTACACCACCAAGGAAAGGCAATGCTGTGCGACGCACTTCCTGCAAGTATGTGGCCGCGGACGTCATCACCCTTGGACCACCCATCGTCGGCGCATTTAAGAGGGCGATCACCATCAGGAAAACGACAATAACCAGAAACGTTATCACTGCCGCCTGGGTACGACCGGACGTAGTTCCATCTGCTTCTTTTATAGGTACGGCTGTTGTCATGGCACCACCTCGATTTTTTTGAACCAATCCAAATAACAGAACCCTCCCTCCCCAGCATGGGGAAGGAGGGTTTCGAATAAAACGTTATTGACCGCTCAAAGCAGTTTGCGCTTCTTCTTGTGCCTGCGCAAATGCTTCATCCACGGTCTGATCGCCGAGGAAGACGCGGTCGAGAGCCTGGGATACGGCGTCGTTCACCTTACCGGTGTTGGGTCCCCAGAAGGCAACGCGCGTGTCGGGCAGGAGTCCGCCGCTGGAGATCGCCAGATCGTTGGGATCCGAAATGAGATCTGCCTGGCTCGGATGCGTGCTGTACGCAAAGCCAGTCTTGACGATCTCACCTTGATTCTCTTCACTCGTCAGATAGATCGCGAACGCGGCAGCCGCATTTGGATACTTGGTCGCAGCGTTAACGCCAATGGCGTTGGTGAAGATTACATCAGCGCGGTTCTTGGGTCCGCTAGGAATCTGAACGGCTTTCCATTCTACATCTGCATAGTTCTGCTTCATGAAGTTGACCATCCAACCGCCTTCGGTGGTCATGGCCACCAATTTCTTACCGATGGCTTCACCACACCAGCCTGCACCAACATCGGCGGGCTTGACGAGCGA
Source organism: Chloroflexota bacterium (assembly GCA_046733915.1). Classification (GTDB taxonomy): domain Bacteria; phylum Chloroflexota; class Anaerolineae; order Anaerolineales; family Villigracilaceae; genus Defluviilinea. The sequence goes on along the minus strand of JBKPQD010000229.1, from coordinate 6,683 downwards.
ACCTTCCTTGTACATATCTGCCACAAGTTGCGCCATTTCCTTCACTTCAGGCGTATCGAGGGTCGCTTGGGTGTTGTCTTCGTTGGCAAAGCTGCCACCGTTCGAGAAGGCGAAGGGGGCGAAACGAGCCCAGTCCGCGCCCATACAGAAGCCCTTGTAGGTTCCCTTATCGGAAATAGCCTTGGCAGCAGTACGCAGGTCATTCCACGTCCAGGAGTCTGTCGGTTCGTCAACGCCTGCATCTTGAAACGCTTCGGGAAGATACACGAGACCTAAGGTACCCCAGTCTTTGGGCAAACCATAGGTCTTACCATCTACTGTGAAGATCGTTAGTAGCTGTGGGATGAAATCGTCACGTGAAACGCCAGCCTTCGCCATGTAATCATCCAGGGCCAATAACTGCCCGGAGGGCTGAAAAGCGTTCATCAATTGATCGTCCACATAGAAAACATCAGGGGCGGTACCACCGGCCATTTGCGCTTTCAGCTTGTTCTGGAAGTCAGCCGGAACGGGTTGGTAATCGACGGTGACACCTGGGCAAATGGCTTGGAAGCGCGTGATCGAATCGCGATAGATCTTTTGCTCGGTCTCATCACCCCAACCAGAGAACGTGATCGTGGCGCCTTCTTCCACGTCTGATGGACATGTCATAGCTGCTGCGGAAGTGGGAGCTTCGGTTGCAGCAGAAGTCGGTGCCTCCGTCGCTGCGGAAGTGGGCGCTTCGGTGGCCGCGGCGGTCGGTGCTTCTGTCATTACTTCGGTCGGTGCGGAGGTGGCTGGTGCTACGGTCGCTGTCGCTTTTGCCCCACAGGCGGACAGTACCATAACGGCGATAACCAGCAGGGAAAGAATCGTGAAACTTTTTTTCATCTTCTTCTCCATTTGAGGTTTAACGTCTGCCGGATTCTGGAAAATACGGCAATGATATACTTAAACACAGAGGCGGTCTAAGAACGCCTCACACGTTGAGCCGCTGTTGTTTTCCAGGACACTGGCGGCTCTTTTCCTTCTAGCGCACGTGATCCAATATTCAGATGTAGCTTGTGCGTTTTCGCATCACCTCCCCTCGCTAGGAAACAAATTTGGCATGAAGGGCCTCCTATAAATTTTTGGGTTTCCGTGTTCAATGAGGTTTAACGGTCCACGGTTGATTTTCGGACGATTAATTGCGGCGCGACCAGAACATTGGGATTGCCAGGAAGGCTGCCAGTGTTGATATATTCCATCAGCATGGCAATAATCCGCTCCCCAATTTCCGTAATCGGTTGGCGCAAGGTGGTCAGGGGCGGATCGGTATACTGGACCAGAGGCGCATCGTCGAAGCCGCTCACGGCGATATCCCGGCCGACAACCGCTCCGCGGTCTTTGATCGCCTGGCAAGCACCTAGCGCCATCATATCATTCAGGGCAATCACGGCGGTCGGTCTGCAATCGGCGGGTAAATCCAGGAGATCGAGCATGGCTCCATAACCGAACTCAAAAACTCCATCTCCACGCTTGATCCATTCGGCATCGGGTGTGATGCCAGCCGCCTGCAGCGCCGAGAAATATCCCTCCATCCGGTTATTGCCCACCCGTGAATCCAGGGGCCAGGCAAGCGCCGCTATTTTGCGGTGACCTTGCTCCAGCAAATGGAGCATCGACTCCCGAATCCCCTGACCGCCGTCCACATCAATCCAGGGGAATAATAGATCCGGGTTGGAGCGCCCGAAGGCGACAAAGGGGAAATTACTCTCCATAAGCAACTGGACGCGCGGATCGTCGTATTCCACGCTCGAAAGGATAAATCCGTCCACGCGGCGCGTTTCTATTAATTCATGATACGAAGAAAGATGTTTTCTTATATCGGCGTGGTAGGGGAAACAAAGCAGATAATAGCCACGCTCTTCTGCGGCGAGAAACATACTCTGCAGGAATTGGTCGAGAATAATATTTTCCTGAGCGGGGGCGGAGGGCGGCCAGGAATAGCCAATCGTAAAGGCACGTTGCGTGCGCAAGCTACGGGCGACAAAACTCGGGCGATACCCTAATGTCCGAGCCGCTTGCCAAATGCGGTCTTCGGTTTCCTTGGAAACCTGGATTTGCCGATTCAACACCTTGGAGACGGTCTGGTAACTAACCCCAGCCGAAGTTGCCACCTGTTTTAAAGTGACATGTCGCTTATTCATCAGCCTCTCCATAAGTTGGATGAACGTTCGTGCGAACGTTCGCCTATCATTATAATGATATTCAAAGTAAAGTCAAGCGCATCGCGTGGAAAGAGGAAATGCTGGTTTAAAAAAGGTATCGAGATTTCCGTTTGAGAGCCTGTCCCATGCTAGCATGAGCTGATCGCTGAGCCCAAGACGTACACACTGGGGCTGTTGTGTGCACGTGAGTGCTCTCTAGGTCCCAGGATGCTGTGCGGCGGGCACTGCCTGGAGCCGGAACCCCTGCACATAGACACTACGCCTGAGCGTTAAGCAATCCAATTCCCACAATTGTGTATCTTTTTCCAACCCAATCTGTCTTATATAAAACTTAGCAGCGCCCATCGTTCTTAAATAATTTTCGAAATCGTGAGGTAAAGAGATGATATTGAACTGGAAGGTCGCTCTACCGTTTTTAATCATGCTAGGGCTGGTTATCAGTACTCCATTCTTCGGACAAGTCGAAAGCAACGAGTTTTCTGCCTATGCTGCGTGTCGGAAGGAAGCCATGCTAACCAAAGGATATGGAGTATGGCAACACACGCAAACCACCCCGAAGATGTTTCGATCGCGGATCATATTTTTTGATGGATTTAGAAGTTTGGATTGTGGTGCCATTGGGATTGGACCGTTCTGGATGGTCAGACGATTCCTCCCGAACTGGGCGAATTGCGAAAAAGATTCTGGTGATGGAAATAAAGCTGCATGTACCGAGGACTATTACGGCGTGAACCCGTGAGCCAAACGGTAGCCAAAATCCAATCTCCCTGTTCTCATCATCGGATGTATTCGCCGGGAACGGGTGTGCTGCTCATGCCTGTTGCGAACAAAAAAGACTCCTAGGGGAGTCTTTTTGTTCTGCCGTTTACTCGTTGCGCTGCAGGCCGCAGGCGGTGAAGAATTCGGACCGCAATGAGGGATCCTCGGCGTAGTGTCCCCGCCAGACCGTGGTACGCGTCATGGGTGCAATTTCGCGCACGCCGCGCATTTCCATGCAAAGGTGGTGCGCTTCGAGGAAAACCGCGACACCGTGAGGGTGCAACATCGTCTCGAGTGTGTCGGCGATTTGTTGCCCAATCCGCTCCTGGACGGAGAAGCGCTTTGCAAAGAGCCGTACCAACCGGGTCAGCTTGGATATACCGATGATGTTCTCGTGTGCGATGTACCCCACGTACGCCCGACCGTAAAACGGAAAGGCATGATGCTCACACAGGGAAAAGAACGGAATGGGCCCCTCCATGACCTGGCTCAGGCGGCAATCGGGATCGCCGCGACATTCCGTGTCGAAGACTCGCAGCAGTTTCGGATCGCCATCATAGCCTTCCGTTGCATCAAAGAGTGCCTTGATAAACCGTCGCGGCGTATCTTTCGTCGCCTGCGTGTTCACGTCCATGCCGAATGCAGAAAAAATTTCGCTCGCATAACCCTCAAATTTGAGAAACTGCTCGTCTGAAATTTTGCGCGCCTGCACGTCCACAGCCCGCTGATATTCAATATCCTCTGGGTCATCATGTATATGCATTATCGTCTCCTTTTATGTAATTGTAACTGGCGATCAGAATCATCTCATGTTTTACAAAATCCCGCCTGCTTCAAGCCATCTTGAATATAAGGGGAAGTACCTAATAAGCGCCAGATCAAGCCTGAGCGAAAGTTCTCGATCATCAGAACGGCAGGTCCTTCATTAATTCCATAGTAGTGCTCGGAGAACCAGCCGACACGCTTCGTCCGGTTTTCGCGGAAAGATGGGTTGAGACTGCACTTCATGCCATAGCGACCCGCCAACTGAGGATAGTTCTTATAAATGTGCTCGATGGTCGGCAAAGCGATTTCAGGCGCGAGTGCCAGGGCAGTGATCGTCGTCCAGGGCGAAAGCGTGCCGTCATCGGGACCCGGAACCCCGCGCGCAAGATAACTGTAATACGTGCGCCCATCAATTTCTACCGGGTCTGCTCCTCGAATTGGGCCCTCACTCGCTGTGATACCCCACAGGTGTTCTCCGTATCCTTCAAAACCAGATGGATTTTGAATTGCATGCTGTCGATGTACATAGGTAGCCCGGCGACTGTTCTCGAAATAGTCAATTCCTCGGGCGCGCATATAATCATCTTGCAAACCGCGAAAATCAAGCCAGACGTGCGAAAAGTGGTGGATAAAGAGCGGCCCGGCATAGAGGAATTCATACCCGTAATGGGATTCCCAGCGGTAGGTGGATGTATAGGCAGCGTAGCTATCTCGAGATAATGGATAGTTGGGTGCACCGATCGCCAGGATATAAAGCATAATGGCTTCATCGTAACCCCACCAGCGATAGGGAAGGAAACCGCTTTCCGGCCGCCAGCCATGAGTAACCGTGACCTCGCCATTTTGCGCCCATTGCCAATCTACACGCGCAAAAAGCGAATCCACTAGACGACGGATCTCCAGCTCGCCCGGATCGTCTCGATCAAAATATTGGGCTGCGGTCAACATACCGCACAGCAGGTAAGTTGTGTCGATCGTCGATAACTCGCTTTTCCAAGTTCGCTGACCAGTTTGCAAGTCTAAAAAGTGATAGTAGAAGCCCTGATAGCCCGTTGCGTCTGGTTCCGGGCCGTGCGGACTGGACGCAAAAAATCGTAGCGTAGTTAGGGTTCGTTCCACTGCATCCCGGCGGCTCATCCAGCCATGCTCTACCCCAACCGGATAACAGGCAAGGGCAAAACCTACGGCGGCGATGCTGCTTGTATTGTTCTCCCAGGTGCTGTCCGCGATCAATCCGTTGGCCGGGTTGACCTTATCCAGGAAATACTGGAATCCATTTCTCTGCAGCGCGTCTAGCAACTCATTCTGGTGAGCGGTGAGGGTGTAATTTACAGGTTCATTCATACAACAAGTTAACCCTGGATTTTCCCCAACACGTTTTCCGCGTCAAATGGACCGTTCTCATTCATGAGAGCGCGGGCATTGTCGACCTGGTCCCAGACATTCCATAGCAAAACACCGCGCACACGACCATTGTCGAGATAATAAATAACGCCTTTCTTGAATGGCTCCTGCCAGTCTGTGACTGTTTGCAGCTTACTGCTAAGATCGCCGACAGCCTCATAGCCAAGGTCGAACAAATCGGAATAGAACATGGGCGTATGAGTATAGGTTTCGTTCGCGCCAGCCATATTACGGCCTGCAAGCTTGCCCATGTGGACGGCGTTGTCTTCATGTTCGACACGCACACGCTTCCCCAGCGCCGAGTGGTAAAAATTCGCCATATCGCCAGCTGCATAGATATCGGGAGCAGAGGTCCGCAGATGCTCATCGACGATAACGCCGTTGTCCGTTTGCAAGCCAGCCGGCTGGGCAAGCTGCAGATTCGGACGGATGCCGATGCCGGCCACGACTCCATCCACCTCGAATTGGGATCCGTTCTTGGTCCGGACCGTGAAGCGGTCGTTGTTTTTTTCGACGGCGGCGACGGTGTCATCGATCACAAGCTCCACTCCTTTCTGGCGATAATAATCGTTCAAAAAATGTGCCAGGTCGCTCGGGTAGACATGCGCACCGATGGCTGGTTCCGGAAAAACCATCACGACCTTTTTACCATTCATCGTCAGCGCGGCGGCGATCTCCGAGCCAATGAAGCCACCACCAATCACCAGAAAACGTTCGCCGCGTTCGCTCAGGGCACGCAGGCGCTGATAATCCTGCAGGTCGCGATAATAGATAATATCTTCCCCTCCGAATGGCAGATGGATCGGTGTTCCGCCGGTGGCAAGCAATAGCTTATCAAAGCTGTATTGCTCCCCTGTTTCCTCGCGAACACATTTCTTCTGTACATCAATTTCCGTGATCTTGTGGTTCAACAGCAGCTCTGCACCGTGACTTTCCGTATTCTTACAGATCTTCTCGAGCGGTTTGCCTTTCCACAACCCTTTTGAAAGATTGGGGCGAACGTACGGCGGATTCAATTCCATACTGAACACGCCAATCGATCCATCTTGATCAAGTTCGCGAATGCCCTGGACGGCGGCATCCCCTGCCAACCCGCCGCCGATAATCAAATATTTGTAATGTTTCATGGTCCCTTCCTTTATCATTTCTTATTGTTTGAAACAATTCGGAACAAACGGGCAAACAGAGCACTCTGTCTGCCCGTCTATTCTTATAAACGAAACCCTTAAGAGACTGGTTAGTTGAACTTTTTAGGGAACTGCTGGATGATGCCCGTGCTGAGCATGTCAGCCATCTCGAGAATCTCAACATGAACCTGCTCATAAGCAGCCACGGATCCTGCGTAGTCGCCCTGCAAGTAGGTTGTGGCTTCTTGAAGCGTGAGGTCCAGATGCATGTGCATCATATCCTTCATTTCATCGAGCGGCCAGTACTCCGGGTTAGCGCTATTGAGGAACACGGCGATGTCATCGGCGTTGGCGTACCAGCGGACAACCGCATCATTCAGCGCGGCGGTATCTCCGGCTTTTGCATCCTGCAGAATTTCTGCCGCAATCTGAATGTGGT
>JBKPQD010000228.1:0-6108 GCA_046733915.1 Chloroflexota bacterium | reverse complement strand
TTGTGTACCAAAACCTGCTGACGCAGGAGTCGAGTCCGGCTGCACTCCGATCATTCCCTCCAAAAAATCAGGCATTCCGTTTCTGTTCGCATCCAGCGCGCCTATCGCTTGCTCGTATTTTGCACGGGCTTCGGGCGGAAGGTCATCTACGCGATTAAATTCCTTTCCATCGACAAGGATCTTCATGGTTCGGGTGAACAGCTGTTTGCCCGGAGTATTTTCTAAGAGGTCTGGAATTCCGTTATTGTTTTGATCCGGCAGTATGGTGCCTTGCGCCGACACATCGGGTATCCCATTAACACCTTTGTCTTTGAACGAATGCATCGCCTGTTCATATTGACTGCGCACATCTTCAGGCATCTCGTCCACGCTCTTATAAGTTTTTCCATCGATCACGATAAGCTTTGGATTCACGTCTACCTCCGAGTACCTCAAGTGTACAGGAAGCATATGCTGGCGGCAAGCATTTTTTGATTTTTGATGCTGATTTATAATACTTTCAATTCAATGGAGGTACGATGACCGAGCTGCTTTATCAAACAGATTCGTATATTCAGGAATTCGATGCGAACATCGTGAACGTGCTGCCGGAGCAACGCGCCGTTGTTTTAGACCGCACGGCCTTCTATCCTGGCGGCGGTGGACAGCCTTGTGACTTTGGGATGTTAAAAGTTGGGGAGATGGTGTATGCGGTGGACAAAGTGAAAAAGCAGGCGGACGACGTGCTGCACTTTCTTGCGGCAGACAAGCCGTTACCGCCTCCGGGCTACGCCGCGCATGGAACACTGGACTGGGCAAGACGCTATCAGCTGATGCGCACTCATACGGCGCTCCACGTCCTGTGCGGGACGGTGTTCCGGAATTACGGTGCCCTGGTCACGGGTGGAGATATGGAACCGCTCAAGGGGCGCATGGATTTTGAGTTTGAGAGCATGCGCGGCGACCTGGTACGCGAGATCGAACTGGCGGTCAACGCGGAGGTACAGAAAGCACATGAGATCCGGGTCAGGATTTTGCCGCGCGACGAGGCGTTTCAAATCCCCGACTTGATTCGCACCAAGATCAACCTGTTACCGGAGGGAATCAGCCAGGTGCGCACGGTTGAGATCGTGGGTCTTGATTTACAGGCGGACGGCGGTACGCACGTCCACAATACGAACGAGGTGGGCAGCATCCGTGTGGTCGATTACAAAAGCAAAGGCGCAATCAATAAACGTTTGTATATTGAAGTCCAATAAGCATTCAAAGGATCCAAGTTTATCGACGCCCGCATCTCGAGAGATTAAAAAAATGGCGCCAGGGCTAATCGTTATGCCCTGGCGTTTTTTCTTTCCTCTGAGAGGATTTGATAAATTATATTACTGCGGTTCGATCACAAGTTTAATAGCGGTTCGGACCTTGTCATCAATTGTGACGTCGGCGAACTCGGGTGTACAGGCGACATCGATACCGTCAAGTTTGAGGTACCCGGTTGCCAGCACAAGCGCCTTTACAGCTTGGTTCACTGCGCCAGCGCCAATGGCTTGAACTTCCGCGCGTTTGTGTTCGCGGACGACACCGGCGATAGCGCCAGCGACTGCTGAAGTTCTTGAATTCGCGGAAACTTTGATCATGTCCATGGTTTGCCTCCAAATTGGGTTAAGTTGAATGTGAATAAAGTGGCTCAAGCTATGCGCCTAATTTACAGCAAACCGGTGCTTGTGTATGTCGGGAAGTTATGATATTTCCTTTCCAAGTTTCCTGATGGGGTTAACCCGTATACAAGGGTACGTGTATCCTCTTTGAAAACCAATAAATGCGACAAACTTGGTAACTTTTTGGTTAGGTCACGCTGAGGAAGCACAGCGACCGAAGAGTCTCCTTATACCGTACTGGATTGGAAATCCTTCCCTTCGCGCCCGATGACAGATGCCATCCAATTAAGAAAATCCTTACGACAACAATACCTGTCCGCAATATTCGCATTTATCGATACCCAGCTCGAGGGTGCCGCCGCAATTGGGACAATGGAGGATTGCTGCGCAAATTGCTAACGGACTGTTACTCTTCCAGATGCGATATCTTGCTCGATATAAGATTGTAAACCGGCATAACCGTTGTCCATGGCAGATTGCAGCATCTGACGAACCTCATCGCTGGAATTTTCCAGTGGCATAGTTAAGTAAATCCCCAGCCGCGTCCCGTTGTCGATCGGAGTCAGCCGCCGTGTGCCAAGATACGTGAGCCCCATCACCGATTGCTCCATGGTGTAATATTCAAACGGCTTCCAATCCAGGATTTTGCTATGGACATGCATATTCCCGTGGGCACAGTGCAGTCCGGCACCTTCGCGCATTCGACCGCCGAGCAAATCCACCCGCTCGGCAAAGTCATAGCCTAAAAATCCTGCTTCAAGCGCGGGAGTCGTCAAATACTCCCAGATCAGCGCAGGCGGGAAGGGCAGCTCGGTCTCCAGTTTTACCCACGCTTCTTCGGCACTGACGAATTTTCTGCGTTTCGCCTGCTCCCGTTCCCAAACAAGACGGAGGTCATAGGCACACATCGGTACTTCACCAAGATGCTCATACACCTCTGTGTGGGGGACAAGTTTTTCACAATACTCTCGTAGATTCAGTTTCTGCGCGGCAACATCGCTGAACAGTGCATAGGACTTGATCCCCGTTTTCTCGATGACATGATTCTTCAGCATACGATGCGGAACGATGACGTCCGCACCCAGCAGCTCTTCACGATCCCCCAATTTTTGGACCACATATTCTCCATAATGCGTGCACATCTTGAGATCGAGCATGGCCATATTCTTGCAGGCGCGGCAGGTACAAGTAGTGTTGTATTGCATCTGTTGCAGTGTCTCTGCAAAGACGATATAGAAATTTTCAAGTGCTTCCAAGAAACTCTGGGACTGGACAAAATTGGTTTCAGGCACATACATGAAGATCGCGTCCCCTCGGAAGCCAGAAATCAGAAACGGATGTTTCACCGCCTGTAATTGCGCATCAAACAAGCTCTGTAAAATCTCGTTGGCATGATCGAGTTCGGAGCCGGTCAGATATTCGGTATATCCCGAAATATCTGTAATTACGAAGTAGCCTTTATTCGCCATTTATTCTACCTGTATATCTAACATGCCACGAGTGCTCTGTACCGCCTTCGACCTGGTAACTCGCTCGAAGGGCGCGTCGACTCCTATTTTGCATAACATTCGCGGGCTCGTCAATGGTAAATTTGATGTCCATCTTTTTACACTAGGCGAGGGCGTTGTTCCCCACGGCGTCTGCCCTTCCGATTTGGTGCGTTACGTATTGCAGCTGCTCAACGACTTTAAACTTCCCAAGCGCCTTTTCAGCATCCGCTACCGAACGCGCCCTTGGCAAATTTGCCTGGCATGAAGCGCAGAAAAACTTTGAAGGTTTACGAGCGATTGCTGGCTTGAGGTTTACGATCCATCTCTTTCATGGCTGGGATGAATGCCATACTTGCCGTCGTAATCAAAAAAGTTATCGCCAATCCGATCATCATCATAAAAGTCCCGAGCTTATCGGTCAGGATTCCGCCAAGCAGCATACCCAGTGGCATGGCAATCCATGCACTCGCGGTGATCGTGCCGAAGACACGCCCGCGCATGGCGGCAGGAATCCTCTCAAATTCAATGGTACTGATGATGGGGTTTAGAGGGCCCGCACCGATGCTTGTTATCAATGTAACCACCACAAGCGTCCAAATAGGAGGATACAGGGCGTATACCCAGAAACGAAAGCCTGTCAAAACAAAGGCGCCCACAAAGGTCGCATGGCGCGGCAGGTGATGACCAATCGCGGCAAAGATCAATCCCCCAATGACGGCTCCACCTCCATTCGCTGCAATAAGCAAGCCTAAATTCAGCGCGTTCCCATACACTTCCCTGACATAGACAGGTTGTAGCACGCCACCAAAGATCGCATCGAGGAAATTTGCCAGCATCACCATAATCACTATGGACAGGATCAATGCATCTTGCGCGATAAAACGCAATCCATCTTTAAGCTCGTCAAGATAGCTGCTTTTCTCCGGCTCTTTTTCCCTGCGTGTTGCCGAGTGGGGAACAACTATCCAAATCATACCGGCTGAGATAAAAAATGAAGCCGCATCCAGCCAAAGCACGTTCGCCGTGCCGATGATGCCAATCAGAAACCCTGCCAGCGGCGCGCCCACCATTCGAGCACCACGTTCGATGACATGGACCAGCGAAGTGACTCGCTCAATGGGCATCCCGGCCTGTTCTGCCAAATCGGGCAGCAGAGCGGCGCGGGCGGTACTGCCTGGTGCGTCAAGAAACGCACCGAGAAACACCAGGACCATCAATTGCCAAAAATCGAGACCTATCGTGAAATATAAAACGGGGACAAGAGCCGTTGTGACGCCGCTAGCGAGGTCAGAAACAATGCTGGTGCGTTTATACCCAAGGCGGTCAACGATGGTTCCGCCTAAAAATCCCGCCATGACAACAGGTAGAACATTGAAGAAGCCGGTTACACCTGTCTTGGTGGCACTGCCCGTCGTTTGGAGTACGAACCAGGGAATGGCAATCAACGTGAACACATTGCCAACCAACGAAATAGCATTGGCAGTGAATAATGAATAGAGCGGAATGGAGTTGTGTACCTTGGCTGGCGCTTCTATCTGCAAAATCTGCTTCCCATACGTTTAAACTATTTTGTTAATGAACGGAAAATACCTTGGTCACTTCTGCTGGGATAGCGCGCCGCGCCCGTTTTTGTATCCATAAATACGCAGTCGGTTGCCCCTCGAACGAGGACTTTCCCATCCGTGTTTTGCACAAATCCAGATTTGTACAATGACTCTACGCGCGCAACTATTGTTAAGAACCGGTCAAGGTTCTTATTCTTTGGAGCAAATCATCGATGTTGAATGGCTTCGTGATGTAGTCATTGGCTCCCGTTCGCATCGCCCTCTCCCTCGTCCCGGGATCGTCCTTGGCGGTGACAATCAAAATCGGTAGCTTGGCGAACCTTGGATCCTGCCGCAGTTGTTCACAAAGATCGAATCCGGATAAGCCTGGCATCATCAGGTCCACCGTAATCAAATCCGGTTGGAAGGAAGCAGCCGTATCAAGGGCTTTTGTGCTGTCGTTGACGACGCTTGGATCGTATCCTTCCATGATCATGAGCGCCTTCATCAATTCAGTGATCGTAAGATCATCATCGACAATGAGTATTTTGAGCACTGTTCATCCTCTGCAGAAGAGATGGGGTTACTTTGTCATTTAGTTATACACGATAACGTGTAATTTCTAAAACGATGGTTTCCGTTTTTCAAGGAAGGCACGGATACCTTCCTGCCCATTGGGGTGCGCGGCGCAATCACTGATACCCTGCCTCTCCAACTCGAGCTGAGTCTCCAGCGTATTGTTGAAGGAATCGGTCAGCAATTTTTTGGACCAGGCAAAGGAATGCAGCGCACCCTGGGTGATTGTGGTGAGCATCGTAAGAGCCATATTCAACACTTGATCGTCACGAACGACTTTCGTGACAAGTCCCCATTCCAGGGCTTGCGACGCGGAGATGGGATGGTCAAACGCAAGGATTTCCATTGCTCTCGCCAAGCCAACCAACCGGGGCAGGGCGAACGATCCACCACCGTCGATGCTCAATCCACTGGAGGTGTATGCCTGTCGCAGGAGCGCCGATTCTCCCATGACTCGAAAGTCACAGGCCAGGGCGAGAGAAAAGCCTCCGCCCGCGGCGATGCCGTTGATCGCGGCGACAACCGGTTTTCCCATCCGCCGGATTTCGGTAATGGATAAATGAAACTGCGGCGCGAGCCTGTATAAAACGGAGCCTGCCTCTGTGGTTTGCTGACTGATCCATTTTAAGTCACCACCGGAGCAGAAGGCTTTGCCATTTCCTGTCAGCACAACTCCCTGCGTGGCGTGATCTGCTGCTGCATAGGAGAGTGCTTCGCCCAACATTTTCATCAGGTCGAGGTTCATAGCATTGTAAGCCTCGGGCCGGTTGAGGGTAATTTGTAGAATATTCCCATGCCGCTCTGTGAGCACTGCGTCATTCATAGATATTCTCCTTGTCATCATTAGCGGACCAACGCCGAGAC
>JBKPQD010000227.1:0-3574 GCA_046733915.1 Chloroflexota bacterium | reverse complement strand
TCATTGTGTTCATAATAATTTTCTGTGCCATGTGGTAGCGGTGTTGTGGTCGCGTCCGATCCGACGCGTGACAGCGGATTGGAAAAAGCCCACAATTGCGCTAATTGATTTGGGTTCTATCCCTACAGTCCACGATAACTTTTTGTGATACAGAATAGCGATGATGTGCTTTTACAAATCAAATTTCATTTCTCTTCTTCATCATTTGCTTCATGCAAATGTCCCGGTTTTTCCTTGCCCAACTCCAACGATCGTTGATAGGCTGCCCAGATGGCGCGCGAGATCGCCGTGCGGAAGCCTGCCTTTTCGAGATAATATAACGCCTCGGCGGACGTGCCGCCGGGAGATGTTACCTGATTTCGCAAGGTCGCGGGATGACGTTCCGCTTGTTCGTAGAAAGCAGCGGAGCCTTTAATTGTTTGCAAAACAAGTTGTTCGGCAATACGGCGCGGAAATCCCATGTGCACGCCGGCATCGATCAGAGCCTCGGTAAAGAGAAAGACATAGGCAGGACCCGAGCCCGACAACGCTGTTGCCATATCGAGATAACTTTCATCCTCCACGAAGACCTCTTCCCCGAGTGCACCAAGAATGCCTCGCGCCACTTCCTGTTGTTCTTCTGTCACTTCTTTAGAAGCGGTCCAAACGGTAATGCCTTCCCCGATCTGCCCAGGCGTATTAGGCATCGAGCGTACCACCGCTTTATGTTTCAACCCTGTGCTGATCTTTTTGATAGATGCCCCCGCAACAATGGAAAGAACCAATGCATCGGCATGAATACCCTTGAGCCCCTTCATCACTTCGCTAAGGCGTTGCGGCTTGACGGAAAGTACCACTACATCGGCTTGCGAAATGGCGGACGAATTATCTGTGGTCGTATTGATGGCGTACTTATTGTGTAACTGTGCGCCGCGCTCTTCACGGGGACCGGAAGTCACAATCGTTTCGGCGTCTGCCAGTTTCTTTCTTAACAAACCTGCGATCATCGCTTCTGCCATGACGCCGGGACCGATAAAGGCGATTTTTTTGTGCAACATGTTTTCCTCCGATGAGTTAAGATGATCCCTCCTTGCTTGACGAGCAGGACTGTCACCTTTCTTATTATAAACAAGTCAGCTCTTCGAATGGGCTGTGACAATTCAAGATCATGAATGGGCGAGCCGCTGTTTTTCCTCACAGGAATGAAGCGCCCAATGAATCGATGGGATTGTTCCTCCTGCCCTGCCATGGACGGGGGAAAATAGGTTAGGCGAGAAAGTGGGGAAGTGACATAGTTCTATTTTAAATGGAAACTTCCGAAGCCTAGGCTTCGGAAGTTTCCATTTTAGCTATATACCATCTGATCGACACGCTGCTTCTTGAGCTGGCGTTTTGCTGCTCGTGTTGCGAGCAGATTCATTTGGCGTTTCTGAGCAGAGCGGATGATCAACTTGAGAAATTTCTGATGGTTCCAGACTGGATCGTTGATCAGGGAGAAGTCTGCCGAGCCTGGCTCCTCCGGCGAATAAAAGATGCCACAGTTCGGATTGATTTCCAGCATGTAGATCGTTCCATCTGCGGCCATCCGGTAGTCACAACGCGCGTAACCGTTGCCATCCATGGCTTTGAACAGACGTGAAGTTTGATCACGCAAGACCCTTTCGATCTTGGCGTCGTTAACCGGCGCTACGGACATCTGCTCATATTCCACCCACTTCATATTGTAATGCTTGAACGATTCACCCTTAGGAAAGATAAATTCCACGGGCTTGAAAGTGATGGGCTTATTCTCATCATCAGGATTTTCTGCGATGAGACAAGTGAACTCGCGTCCTTCAATGAATTCTTCGAGCAGCGCACGACCAAATTGTTCAATTTCTTTGGCGGCCTGCATCTTGAGCTGTTCGAGATTTTCACAGCGTGACTCACGCGTGATGCCAACACTGGCATATCCATGCGGCGGCTTGACCAGAATAGGAAAGCGTAAACGCTTGGAAACGCGCTCTACATCTTCGACGCGATCCACCATGATCCAACTGGGTGTGGGCACATTGCATTTCTTGGCATATGCCTTCATTTCCTGGCGGGTAGGATCAAAGAAATCGGAGTTGGCACCTGTAAAGGCAAGCCCGAGTTTCTCCATCGTCTGCACCATGCCGAGTCCAGAAACAGCATCGTCCGGTGTGCCATCACATAAGTTGAAGAATACATCCACTCCTTCACTGGCTAATTCACGCAATTGTTTTTCTACATTCTTTGGACTTACCTGATGCTCTTTCCATTTGAATCCATTCATATGCGGTGATGGATCATAGGGAACATCATTGGGGTCCGGTATGCTTGTCAATACACAAAGATACATGTCGAGTCCTTTTCTATCTTTATATGCAATCAAGTCGTTTGCTACAAGTATTATGTTTTGATGGACTTGATTCGGTTGCATATTGTTAACTTTTATTTTTGTACAATATTTATTGATGTTGATTCTATGAATCACTTAATTGAATCAATCAAATTTTATTTATGCAACTGTGTAGATTGTATCTATTTATTTGTTTATGTAAAGGTTTTTGATGATATGCAAGTTTAAAATTTTGTTAGCAATCAATTCATGAATTCAATTAAAAATTTTATGATGAACATTATATTGAATCAAAAACTTCATTGTTGTAAACGTTTATACGACTCTGATGTTATGTATCATGCAGGATGTAATCATCTTATAAATCACGACTCGAATTTGATTTCATCCAACGCGCATAGTATCGATATCTCTTATGTCTTGTATTGAAAGCAAGTAAAATTGAATTGAGGATCCCATGACACTGCATTCAGAAATCTTTGAACAACCAGAGCGACTTGCTTCCCTTCTCGCCAATCAAAAACAAACTGTGCTTGAAATTGCAAAGGCAATTCAGGCGCGCCATGTGCAGTATGCTTTTCTGGCAGCACGCGGAACATCGGATAATGCCGGACGATATGCAAATTATTTATGGGGTGCACATAACGGACTCCCCTTGGCATTGGCAACACCCTCGCTCTTCACGTATTATCAAAGCCCGCCACGTTTGCAACAAGCACTAGTGGTCGGCGTGTCTCAATCAGGACAGTCACCGGATATTGTCAGTGTGCTCGAAGAGGGGCGAAAACAAAATTGTTTAACAATTGCTATCACGAATGTTTCCGATTCGCCGCTTGCCCAAGCGGCTGATTTTGTCCTGGATATTCAGGCCGGTGCGGAAAAGGCAGTGGCAGCAACAAAAACATACACCACAGAACTTATGGCTATTGCAATGATCTCTGCTGCGCTGAGTGATTCTGAGGAACAATGGAATGAGCTTGCTTCCGTTTCGAAATGGGCCGAACAAACTCTCGTGCTCGATGAAACCATCGCGCAGATGACACAGCGTTACCGTTATATGAGTCAGTGTGTTGTGTTGGGACGGGGATTCAATTATGCAACCGCGTTCGAGTGGGCGTTGAAGTTGAAAGAGCTGACCTATCTGATCGCGGAGCCGTATTCGTCCGCCGATTTTCAGCATGGTCCGATTGCGATGGTCGAAGGTGGATTCCCGGTGTTGGCTGTCGCGCCCAA
>JBKPQD010000226.1:0-2033 GCA_046733915.1 Chloroflexota bacterium | reverse complement strand
TTCCAAAATACAGCAAAGCCAGGGGGAGAGGCATGGGCTTCAGCGTTCGCGATTCAGAGGACATTGTAAGCTCCTGTGTTGGGCGGGAATGAAAAGCCTCCCGTGTTTATTGCTTATTATCGCGCGGTTCCACGGCCAGTGGTTTTTGAGGCAGCGTAGTAACGAGCACTTTGTCCACGCGGCGACCGTCCATATCAATGACCTCAAAGCGCAGTCCATGCCATTCGAACTGGTCGGCGGTTTGCGGCACGCGTCCCAGAGAGAGCATCACGAACCCGCTCAGCGTTTCATATTCATCCTCGTGCGGTAAGGTGGGAAGCTTGAAGATTTCTTTGAACTCGTCTACTTCCAGCATGCCGTCGAGCAGCCAGGAACCATCCTGGCGCTGTGTGGCCTGCGGCTCTTCGAGTTCGATCTCACCGACGATTTCTTCAATGATGTCGTTGACGGTCAGCAAACCTTGCAAGCCGCCAAACTCGTCGATGACCAGCAGCATCTCGGTGCCTTTTTCCTTGAGGATTTCCAATGCCCGCGCCGCGGATGTTGTTTCCGGAATATAGAACGCGGGTTTCAACAAGTGCTTCAGCTTGATCGTTTCCCCGCTTAAGCTTGCGAGCAGCAGATCACGCGCTTTCACAACACCTAAAATGACATCCAGAGTATCCTGCCGCACCGGGAAGCGCGAAATGTCATGTTCGGCAATCTTGGTGCGGATTTGTTCAATCGTGTCCTCTATATCGAGCCAGACGATCTCGGTGCGGGGTGTCATCAACGAATAGACACGTTGTTCGCCGAGGCTAAATACACCCTCGACCATATCCTGTTCCGCCTCTTCGAATACACCAGCCTGCGTGCCTTGATCGATCAGTAACTGGATTTCTTCTTCTGTAACCGGAAGTTCCTCTGTCACTTTCACGCCCATAATCCGTAATACGGACTCCGTCGAAAAACTGAGGAATTTCACCATCGGTGAAAAAAGGCGCGTGAAGAACAGCATCGGGCTGGCAAAGGAAGAGGATACCGCTTCCGGATTTCGCATCGCCAGTCGCTTGGGAACCAGATCGCCTACCACCAACGAAAGGTACGTGACCGGCAACACGCCCACCAAAAGGCCGATTACTGCGCTGTACGGTTCCAGTGCAGGATAGCGGTTCAACTGCGAGTGAATCCATACCCCGATCGTCGCACCGGTCAGCGCGCCGAGCAGCATATCGATGGTAGTGATGCCAATTTGTGTGACGGCTAGAAACTGGTTGGGGTTTTCTGTCAACCTCAGGGCGATGCTGGCACGATGATTGCCCTTATTCGCTTCGTTCTGTAATCTGGCTTTTCGCGTGGAAAGCAGCGCGGTCTCTGCCATGATCAGGATGGCGTTAATCACAAGCAGGATACCGATTGTGATTAATCCTGGCGTTAAATTAACATGTATCGGGATTTCTGATTCCATGATTCTTAGGGGTGATTCTCTCTCGACAATATTTTACTATGGATAAAGCGTTCGATGATTAAGCGAGCCTATAAATTGCCTTGGCAGCCAAACTGGCCAGTACAGCTTTACTCGATTGATGGCGTTCGCAAAGACACGCGAATTCCTGTTCCCTTTCTGACACTTCCTACGACCCAGGCAGCTTGACCAATTTCCTGCGCCCGTGCCAGGAAGGACTCCAATCGTTCCCGCGGGACTCCCAGCAGCAGTCCGCCGCTGGTCTGCGGGTCGAACAACAACATTTGGCTTGGCTCATCAATCGCCTCGCCAAACTCCACATCGGGCTGGAAATACTCCCTGTTATCGAAGGCACCGCCCGGGAAGATTCCTTTTTCTGCATATCTACGCGCCCCGGCCAAAAAGGGAATGTGAGCAAAGTCAAATTCCAAAGCGACGCCGGATGCCTTTGCCATCTCCATGGCATGTCCCAGGAGGCTGTAACCGGTGATATCTGTCCCGCCGCGCAGATCGAACTCACGTGCCAGTTGGCTGGCAGCCTTATTCAAGCGATTCATCCAATCGACGGCTTCCGCGACGTCTGCTTCGT
>JBKPQD010000225.1:0-3422 GCA_046733915.1 Chloroflexota bacterium | reverse complement strand
CCTTGCCAATGCGTTCCACGTCAGCGGGAATTGGCAGGAAAACTGTTTGTTGGGTTGAGGTATACATAAAACACCCGAATTCTTTCGCCTTTCCTGCTAAACACTCACGTCGCTGAGGGCGCCGAGGACAGACATCAAGGTAGGATAGTCGTCGCGCAGGAGCGTGATCAACTCATGCGTGGCTCTCTCTTTCCAGGCATCGGCATTTCGACCGTGCGCCCGGGCAGCCTGGGCGAGGTGCGCCGCCATCACTTCACCAATGGGAGCCTCTTTGGCGGTCAGTATGTGCCGGAAGTAGCCAAAGCGACCAGCACTTGTGAAGCGCGCCACGTCCGCATCGTCACAGAGATAGATCACGTCCAGGCTGAGCGGCGGGCGGGGCGGGAGCAGGTGATAAATCTTGCCATCCTGCTCGAACCCGATCGCCAGCACCGCCATCTCCACCGGGACAATACGCCGCTCGCGGTTGTCCTTCAGCACCTCGTCGCTGACGTTCTCCGAGGTAACCAATTGCCGAACCAGCCCATCGTCGTCAATGTGAATATCATGAATAAGACCATAAACCTGATACGAATCGCCGAGCGGGGCGCGCACGAGCTCTCCAAAGGCCGGCACGGTAAACTGCGACACACGGCACCCCGCGGTAAAGCCCGTCGTTCCTGCTCGCAGTAGACGTCCGATTTCGATTTGTGTCATTCTGCCTCCGTAGTAGTAAGGTCAGCTCATCGCATGAGCTTCCAGTTTCACTGCATACGGTGGAAGGCGAGAACACCTCGCCCGGTCAATGTACGTGTCTTCTGTTTTTGGGATATGTCGTTCTGAGGGAGCGTTCTTCGCGACCGAAGACTCTCATCTTCAGAAGCAAGTGTAGTAAAAAAAACGAGATCCCTCGCTCAGGATGACATAAGCTTCTTATTTAGTGTCTTACTTTCAAGCCCTTTGCCGAGCTCTTATTGGAATTGTCACCGACTTCCGCATGAATTCGACGCAGCTCGAGTGCCAGCAATTGTTCGACTTGCCCTTTTTCCTCGTAGCGAATAACCGCGGTTTCATGGGCGCGGTGCAGGAGGTATGGATATGGTCTGCTCCCCATCATTCTGCATTGTTCCAGCAGAGTGCAATGTAATAAATCCAGTTTCTTGGAGTCCTCTGCCACCCACTTGGGGATCTCCACGCGCACGGGCCAGGGATGTCCTTCCGTGCCGACGTTCAAATAAAAAAAGTGCAGCGATAACGCCCCTTTGTATTTCTTTTCCGAACCCGACTGGAGCTGGAAGACTGCCGAACGGTATCCCGAAGGCAGCAAGGGATTCCCGGATTCGCCATACAGCCAGCGGTCACTCACGCCGCGCAATGGATGATAGTCGCGCAGATGCTTGATCTCTTGATCGTCCGCCATGGCGATCTCAAGCAAGCGGATGACCAGATCGGCACTTGGTTTTTCGACATACCCTGCCGTCACGACGCCGCGTTCATACAGACGAGAGAGGACTCCCAGATATTGTTCGACGAAGTTTGCATATGCCTGCGGGTCATCCCCTTTGGCTCCCCACAATTCGAGTGTGCCATCCGTCAGGTTGACGATCGGCCCTTCGATCTCTCGCGACACCTCGTCGAGCTTAATCCGCTCGCTGATGTCACGTCGCATTGCCACCATCCCCTCCGGGATGATAGAGCCATTGTGCATGAGCTCATCGCCGTACAACAGCTCGGTTTCGACGGTCACGGCGGGTGCCTCACCAGAGCGCAGTCGCATGGCGATGATGCCGACGTTGATGATACAAAACTGGACCGCGGCATGGCGGTCCGGGTTGACCTGGGATCCATCGGCGGCGATGATGGTCGTGTCGCCGGCAGAAGCCGGTGGCGGACAAATGGAAGCCAGGGAATCTGTAAACGGGGCCGCGCAGCGGATGTTGATATCCGACTCTTTCGCCATTTCCACCTTGCGGCGCAGGAAGTCCAGGTCCGACGCGTAGAGTGCGAGCAACTCGCGGGCACGGATGCGTCGCTGCTCGAGAATCTTCTTATTTTCGTGCGCCCCCTCCGCAATTTCTCGCACGCGTCTATAGATCTGCTGGAAGTTTACTGGCATAGCTTCTCATTCTTAGAACAAATGTATCAGGATTGTACAGGCATTTGCGCGAAAAGACAAGACCTTTAACCCCTAAATCTGGGAGTTTTTGGGGATTTGAGTCTCTATTTGTGCATCAAGATTCGTTCTATTTTCATGCAAAATCTCCACATTTGAGTGGTCCAGCCGAGGAACTTTTTCTAGATTCCAGCGTCTATCTGGCAGAAGAGAACATTTCAACAAGGAGTTTATGATGAAGACAAAATTCGTTCTTATTGTCGCTGTATTCGTCCTGGCGCTTTTGGTCAGCGCCTGTGGACCGACGACTGTGAACCAAGCGGCTCCCGTTCCGCAGCGCACACTTAGCGTTTCCGGCACCGGGACGGCTTACTTAGCCCCTGACATTGCCTACCTGTTTCTGGGTGTGCACACCGAAAAGTTGACTGCTGCCGAGGCCGTCGCCGAAAACAATACCCAGACCCAAAAGGTCATCCAGGCGTTGAAAGACTTCGGCATCGCCGACAAGGATATCCGCACAACCAATTTCAGCATCTGGCCGCAGGATAAGTTCGATCCGCAGACCAACCAGCCTTCCGGCGAGAAGACCTATGCCGTGGACAACACCGTGTATGTGACCCTCCGTGATATGAAAAAGCTCGGCGACCTGCTCGATACCATTGTGGCAGCCGGTGCAAACACCGTCAACAACGTCCAGTTTGACGTAGCCGACAAGGATAGCGCTTTGAAGGATGCCCGTGCCCAAGCAGTCAAGGATGCCAATGCCAAGGCGCAGGAAGTTGCTGCTGCTGCTGGAGTCCAGCTCGGTGCCCTACAATCCGTGAGTTTCCTCGACAACCAGCCCGTTCCATTTTTTGATGGTAGGGGCGGCGGAGGAGCAGCCCCCGCAGCAGAAGCCGCGGTACCGATCCAACCCGGACAGTTGACCTTTACCGTAACCGTCAATGTGATGTACGAGATTAAGTAAATAACATTTAGTGCTCTTTAAGACTGAACCTGCCTCCGTTACTGGAGGCAGGTTTTTTGACTCCTTACGCCCAGCCTCCCCTTCGGGTCGGGGCACCTCCCCCAAATTCGCACTGTAGAAGTTGAATAATTATTCAGATATCTGATTACGGATTTGGGGAAGGCTGGGAGGGGGTCTGGTTCAAGGTTTATAATCTCAAAATCATTTTCAAACTACAGGAGTCAACATGCTCAAAGTTGGATACATCGGTCTCGGGCTGATGGGAAAGTCGATCGCGCGGAATATCCGCAAAGCGGGATTTCCGCTGGTTGTGCATAACCGCTCACGCGCGGCAGTAGACGAACTTGTTGCCGAAGGTGCAAC
>JBKPQD010000224.1:0-3433 GCA_046733915.1 Chloroflexota bacterium | reverse complement strand
GCCACGATTGACGATGTGGAAGTGGTCGCCATCGCCGCGAACGGCACCCAGGCTGTGGACCTGGCGAAGGAACACCATCCCGATATCGTCCTGCTTGACATCAACATGCCCGAGTTGGACGGTTTATCGGCATACCGGCGTATCGCCCAGATCCATCCGGACACGGGCTGCATCATCATCTCTGCCGAAAAGGACACAACCACCCTGCGTGCGGCAATGTCAATTGGTGTGCAGGAATATTTGATCAAACCCTTTACGGGGGATGAGCTGGAGCAGGCGATTGCCCGCGTCAGCGAGCGCGTTGTCAAACAGCGCATCAAGCTGGCGCAGGATACCAAGCTCCGTCAGCAGCGCGAGGCATACCTGCTGCAACTGGCCGCAGAATATGCCAAAACCCGCCGCACCGATGAAAAGGCCGTCGAAGTCTTCGAGCAGCTTGCGGCGTACCCACAGTGTGAAATGCGCTGGCTGCAAAACTTGGCAATGATCTACATCATCCGGCAGGACTGGGGTAAGCTTAAACTTCTGGCAGCGAAGGTAGAGCAGAGAATCAAAAAATAAATATCGGTCATCGCCCGGCGTTCGGTGCCGGAGATGACAAATCACCTTGGGAGCATCAATGAAAATAGCGATCATCGGAGCCGGGTTTGGCGGCATGGCGGCCGCCTATGATCTAAAGAAAGCAGGACACGAAGTCGTCATTTTTGAATCCGCGGAATATGTCGGTGGGTTGGCTTCTGGATTTAAAGAGCCGCACTGGGATTGGTCGGTGGAGAAGTTTTACCATCACTGGTTCCAGTCGGATAAGCACATGCTTGGTTTGATTCATGAGCTGGGCTGGGATGAAAAGGTGATCTTCCCGCGGCCGTTGACGGTGATGTATCACAAGGGCAGGTTTTACCCGTTTGATTCGATTCTGAAAGCGCTTGTTTTTCCCGGACTCGGATTCGGTCTCGATAAAATTCGCTTTGGCTTCGTCGGGTTGTTCCTACGTTTAACCAACAACTGGAAAGCTCTCGAAAAAGTGACTGCCGATGCCTGGATGATGAAATGGGCGGGCAAAAACGTCTATGAGAAGATGTGGAAGCCGCTGCTCGTTGGGAAGTTTGGTCCCTTCTACCGCGACGTGAACATGGCATGGATGTGGGCGCGCATCAAAGCACGGACGACGCGTCTTGGCACGTTTGAGGGCGGTTTTCAAAATTTCGCCAACATGTTTGCAGACAAATTGCGCAGCATCGGAGTGGAGATCCGGCTGGGAGCAAGAGTCGAGTCGATTAAGCGTGAGCAATCGGGCGGGCATCCGCGGCAGGATAAGCTGTCGATTCAAAGTGACGGACAATCCGAATTGTTCGACAAGGTGCTGGTCACCACTTCTCCGAATTTAATGGCGAAGCTCAGTCCGGATCTTCCAGAAAATTATTTGAAAGGCTTGCTTGGATTGAAATCGATGGGCGCGGTGGTGATGGTGCTGGCGCTCAAACACCAGCTCTCGAAGGAAGGCTATTATTGGTTCAATCTTCCAAAGGAGGCAGGGTATCCGATGCTGGCGCTCGTCGAGCATACCAACTATGTTCCCAGCGAGCATTTTGGCGGCGACCATATCGTCTACGCCGGGGATTACCTGGAAGCGGGTCACGAATATTTTTCAATGAGCGACGAGCAGCTGTTGGACCGGTTCCTGCCGGCATTCAAAAAGTTCAATCCTGAGTTTTCACGCGATTGGGTCAAGAAAGTCTGGGTCTTCAAAACAAATTATGCCCAGCCGGTGCCGTTGGTGAATCATTCAAAAAACATTCCTTCCATTCAAACGCCGATCGAAGGCTTGTACTTCGCCTCGATGAGCCAGGTCTACCCGTGGGACCGCGGCACCAATTTCGCCGTGGAGATTGGACGACGGGCAGCAAGGATGATGCTTGGAGAAAAGGGATGAATCCAGAGTTCATCAAGCCGCGCTATGACTCCGGTGGTTTTGCAGGGCTTCCAAACCGAATTACGAACGCCTTTGCGTCGGGCAATTATGATGCTGTGGTTTTGTTTTTGATCGACGGTTTTGGCTGGCGATTCTTTGAACGGTTTCAGGATGCTCCCTTTCTGCAACGGATCGCCAAACAAGGCTCGGTCGAAAAACTGACATCCCAGTTTCCCTCTACCACGGCTGCGCATTTGACAACCATTCATACGGGACTTCCTGTGGGTTTCAGCGGCATCTATGAGTGGTACTTCTACGAGCCATTGCTCGATCAGGTGATCGCCCCACTTCTATTCTCCTACTCAGGCACAACCGAACGGGATACATTAAAGCCTTCTGGTATCCAGCCTGCTGCTCTATATCCGCGAGGGATTTTTTATCCCGCCTTGAAAGAGATGGGTGTGGACTCGTATATCTTTGGCATGGCTGAATATACACCTTCCACGTTTTCCAGCGTGATCATGGATGGAACCGAACAACGCTCCTTCCGCACGCTTTCGGAGGCGTTGGTGAACTTGAAGTTGCTACTCGAAAAGCAGACTAAGCCAACCTATGTCCACCTGTATTTCGATAAAATAGATGCGCTTGCTCATCGCTATGGACCGAATGCCCCACAAACAGAAGCCGAAATCGAAACGTTTTTGCTGATCATGGAGCATTACATCGAGCGTATCTTCCGTGCGAAGAAACGGGTGCTGTTTTTAATGACCGCCGATCATGGCCAGGTGGAAGTGGATCCACAGACGACTATTTATTTAAATACGCATCCTCATTTTGCAGGCGTGGAGCGCTATATAAAGCCAAACCGGAAAGGCCAGCTCCTCGTCCCGGCGGGATCCGCGCGGGATATGTTTCTTCATATCCGCGAGGACTTGCTGGATGAGGCACAATCGTTTTTATCCACGCGGCTGGAGGGAAAGGCGGATGTCGTCAGAGTAGATTCACTGATTGACGCTGGGTATTTTGGCGAAGAAGTCTCTTCCCGCTTTCGCGAGCGTGTCGGGAATCTTGTGCTGCTGCCGTATCGTTATGAATCGGTCTGGTGGTATGAGAAAAACAGATTCGAACAAAGGTTTTACGGTCATCACGGCGGCTTGACCCCACAGGAGATGGAAACGGTTCTCTATTCGTACGAGGCGTAAGACCGCACAAATCTATTTTTCTGCCCAGTGAATGGCGATCGTCCCAAACATAAATCGTTGATAGCCAATCTTCTTGAATCCGACCGATGCCATACGGGAAGCCATCTCTTCGGCGGTGACAAATCCCTCCGTGGTTTCGGGCAAATAGCGATAGGCATCTTTCACACCGGTCAATACTCCTCCCAGCGCGGGAATAACTACATGCCTGTGCAGCCAGATGAACGGTGAGAGAATAGTTTTCTTCGGGCGCGTTGTATCGAGTAGAACAATGCGTCCAGCATTTTTTTGAATTCGATGTTGTTCCGGTGTTGATT
The DNA here is from genome assembly GCA_046733915.1 of Chloroflexota bacterium. GTDB lineage: Bacteria > Chloroflexota > Anaerolineae > Anaerolineales > Villigracilaceae > Defluviilinea. Next base: position 5 of record JBKPQD010000224.1, on the reverse strand, counting down.
TTTGC
>JBKPQD010000223.1:0-5653 GCA_046733915.1 Chloroflexota bacterium | reverse complement strand
GGGATAGAGGAATTGATCAGGATCGTACGAAACGGTGAGGTCAGGTTTGACAGCCCTCCCATGGGGGGATGCTCGATCTTCAAGACGATCAGATCGGTCATCGCAGCACGCTCGCGAATTTTGCCGGTGATATCCCCGGCTTCGATAACCAGCCTGCCATCCACATTTGCGTCCGTGCACATTTGCCCGAAACGGGTTTGGACAGTCAAAGCATGGGGGCTCTGGATTTTTCCCTGCGCATCGACAATATGTAGGCCGTGCAGCTTGGCATTCTCTCGTTGAGCAATGTTGATCGCCTGCTCCACCGCTGCCCAGCTGGCTTCGTCGCCGCTGAGCGGAACAAGAATATCGTTGAAAAGATGGTCGGTGTAACGCGTGGACGTTCGGGCCTTACGCCAGCTGCCCGGTTCGAACTGGGCGCTCTTCTCCAAAATCAAGCCGGTCGCAGCGATATCCGATTGGATCTCCCATCCAAGCTCCTTCTCCAGGGCAGCGCGGTTTTCTGAGATCCAGATATAAAGATCGGTGATGGTGCGGTCCGGGAACCAGCGCAGGAGTCCGCGGTCGCGAATTGTCTCGGCGAGCGGAATGTAGAGATTGTCGTACCATTCCTGCACGGCGGTCTGAAAGGGAACCTCCTCTTTCGTCCCTTCTTGCAACAAAACCTGCTGGGTATAGATCTGGTCCATCAGCTTTCCATATTGACCGGGAATCGTCACGCTTAGGTCCACATTTGGACGCAGGTCTGTAATGTGCGTTTCCTGCAAAAAAACAGCATATTCGGCCTTAATAATCAAATCATCCGGCTGCACATCCGGCGTAAGTGGGATGGGAGTCTGCACCTCGATCACACGCGCCTGGATGCTCTTGAAGCCCTGCTGCCGGGCAATGGACACGCGGTGGTTTCCATCGATCACAAAGTAGACGTCCCCTACTTTATACACTTCGATCGGTGGCAAGCCCAAGCCTTCCTCCATCGCGGCTTTGACGCGCGCCCATCGTTCGCGGTCTTCCTTGCGGCGCGGTAGAAAGGTACGCGTGAAATCGGTATACCGCCCCACACTGCCGACGATGGCATCCAGAGGAATATCCTGTGTTCCACGTTCACTGCGGGCACGTAGATTCAATTTTTGAGCCACTTCATCGTACGAAAGCAGCTGCGTGGGTTTTCCTTGCAGGCGGGCCAAGATCTCCTGGATCGAAGCGCGCTGGCGCGCCGCTTGGAAATCCTGAATCGCCATGTGAAACTTGTACGGATTCGAGGACATTTAGGACTCCAGTGCCAAAGCAATCGCCTGCTCGATGGTCATAGACCTTCCTTCCGCCGAGAATTTTTCGAATTCTACATCATCCAGATGAGAATGGATGAAAGCGAGACCGCGCTTTATTAGCAACTGTTAGAAGTTCTGTCATATTTGGTTCAGATATTGGTGCGCCAACTTGGTGCTGCCTTCAATATCGGTGAAGACGAAGGCGACGGTCCCAGTAGGAGGCGTAGACATAAGTTTATTGTATAACAAATCGAGTCGATTCGGTCTTTTATAACTTTTCAATGGAACGAACCCGCGGGGAGGTAATGTCGCACCTCCTGGATGGCGTTAGTCGGGATGTATAATGAGCCCCGCAACCATTCATCAAGCTGGTTAGCAGCTGGCTTTAACAGGAGCATATTGCATGGAAAAGAAGATTGTTCTAATTGGCGCAGGCAGTGCGCAATTCGGGTATGGCACTCTTGGTGATATTCTGCAGAGCCAGGTGCTGGAGGGTACCCACATCATGTTGCATGATATTAACCCGGATGCCCTGGCTACGGTGGAGGCGAACGGGAGGAAGTTCATTGAAGAACATCAGCTGCCTTTCAAGATCTCTGCGACCACGAATCGGGCGGCGGCGTTGCAGGGGGCAGACTTCGTGATCAACTCGATTGAAGTTGGCAACCGCTTTGAACTTTGGGAGGAGGATTGGCGCATCCCACAGCAATATGGGATTCGCCAGGTATATGGCGAAAATGGCGGTCCCGGTGGATTGTTCCACTCGCTACGAATCATCCCACCGATTCTGGAAATTTGCACAGATGTCATGAAGATCTGCCCCGAGGCGTTTGTGTTCAATTACAGCAATCCGATGAGCCGCATCTGCACCACGGTACATCGCGCGCTGCCGGGATTGAAATTCATTGGCTTGTGCCATGAGATCGCATCACTACAATACTTTCTTCCAAAAATCCTGGGGGTTCCGTATGAAGCGCTTGAAGTGCGCGCGGGCGGTTTGAATCACTTTAGTTGTGTATTGACTGCCTGTTATAAAGATACCGGTGCAGATGCCTACGCGGATATCCGCGCCAAAGCGCCCGAGTTCTTTGGCAGTATGCCCTCCTTGCATGCAGAGGTAAAATATTTCAAGGAGACGGGTCATTGGGCAGAAAAGCCCGAAGATTTTGCCTACGTTGAAAAAGAAGCCTGGCCTGAGCGACGTGTTTTCCAGGTCATGCTGGAGAAATTCGGTTTGATGCCCATCACGAGTGATAGTCATTTTGGCGAATACATCCCGTGGGCATACGACGTGACCGATCACAAGGGAATTCTGGATTTTTATCGGTTTTACAAGTCTTACCTCGCAACCGTCAAACCCCAGATCGAATTGAAGTTGGGTGAGCGGGTCGTGTCGATCATCGAGGGGATTCTGACCGATTCTGGTTATGAAGAAGCCGCAGTGAATATCCCCAACAATGGACTGATTAAGAATCTCCCCGATTGGATTGTGGTGGAAGTCCCTGCCACCGTACATAAGGATGGATTACATGGCGTACCTCTGGGTGAGCTGCCACGCGGTTTTGCTGGATTACTCATGAATCAGGTCGCCGTGCACGATCTGACCGCTGACGCAGTGATCCACAAATCAAGGACATTCGCTCTGCAGGCGCTGTTGGTAGATCCGATCGTCAATCAATATGAAGGATTGGATGATATGCTGGATACAATGATCACCTATCAGGAGAAATGGTTGGGGTATTTAAAATAGGTACGCACCACTCCATTGAAAATACCTGGACTCGTTTGGTGCCATTTTTCAACGTCGGTGAAGAGTAAGGTGACGGTGCCGGAGGGAGGGGTCATTTCATTGACCTTTAAATACCAGGCGCAAAGCCTCCTCGAGGGGGAGAGCCATGCCGGTCTCGAACTCTGTCTTGTATACCTGATCGCCCAGTGATTCTCTCAACGCGCTGGCGGTTCGATCGAACGTCCTGCTCTCCACAGGCAGCATAGAAAGATCGGTGCCGATTCCTCGCAACAGAGATATGGCTGCTCCCTGCAATCGAGCACTTGTGATCGGTTGCCCTTCGTTCTGGAAAACGCCGGCCAGGCCATTCAACACTATCGCCAAGCTATTCTTATCTCCGTGTTCCTTTGCAAGCGCGAGCGCTTCCAGGAAAATCTTCCTTGCCGCAGGAATGTCGTCTTTTGCTCCCAGGATATAACCGAGATTCGACATCACTAGTCCCATAAAGAATTTTTCCCCGAGCTGGCGGAAATTCTTTAGCGCTTCATACGACAGCTCTTCGGCGAGAGCTATATTGCCCTCATTGTATTCTGAATATCCCAGACTAAATTGAGAGAGAGCCAGGACCCACGTGGCATTGATTTCACGGCTCAGAGCCATGCTTTTCTGGTGGAGTTCCTTACCCTTTTCCGCGTCTCCTTCCATAAATTCGATGTTCGCAAGCATATGCAGGCTAAATGTGAATCCCCACGGATCTCCAAATGCCTGTTCCCGCGCCAGGCTTTGAGTATATAACCCGCGTGCCCCTACGACGTCTGTCTGCCAGAACGCCATGAACCCTGCCCAGCGCAATGCCTTGAGTTGCAGAGGTTCTGCCGCATTTGGATACCCATCCATGAGATTCACCAGCCAGCTTCTGCCCTCTGTGTAGTGGCAATGTTTCAACCAGAATAATCCAAGTGCTCCGGCGAGGCGCAATGCCTCTTCGCCCCTGTTTTCCTTCATAGACCAGTTCAGCGCCGTTCGAAAGTTATCGTGCTCTCGCTCCAGGCGGTCCAGCCATTCGATCTGATCGGAGCCGATGAGCTGTCCTTCAGCATCTTCAGCCAGTCGCAGGAAATAAGCAAAATGATCGTTGTAGGCTGCCGGGTCTTCTCCAGTTTCCACCAGTTTTTCGAGTGCGTACTGGCGGGTTGTCTCGAGCATCCGGTAGCGTGTTTCACCGGTCAACTCGTACATTTGGACAAGCGACTTATCCACGAGCCGGGAGAGCAATTCGAGCGTATCCCACTCCCTTTGTCTCCCGGTAAAAATCTGCTCGGCGGCATCCAGAGTCCAGCCGCCTGAAAAAACAGATAGGTTGCGGAAAAGAGCTTTTTCCTGTTCTGACAGCAGGTCATAACTCCAATCGATGGTTGCGCGTAGCGTTTGCTGACGCGGTAAAGAGGTCCGCGCGCCGCTCGTCAGCAGGCGCAGGCGGTCGTCCAGGCGCCTGGAGATTTGGTCCACACTCAGAGCTTTGACGCGCGAGGCGGCTAGTTCGATCGCCAGGGGAATGCCGTCCAGGCGGGTGCAAATTTGAGCCACAAAAGGCGCGTTGGCGTTCGTCACGGAAAAATTCGGTTGGACCAGGAGCGCCCGCTCAATGAACAACTGCACCGCCTCGTATTGGGTCAACTGTTCGATGGAGGGCAGATGTTCTTGGTCGGGCAGTGATAACGAAGGGATATACCAGCTTGCTTCTCCCTTCACGCCTAAGGGTTCGCGGCTGGTCGCTAAAATTTTCAAGGCATGGGCTTCGTTGAGCAGCGTATCTGCAAGTTTCGCGCATGCCTCGATGATGTGCTCGCAGTTGTCCAAGACGAGCAGGATCTGTTTTTCATGCAGATACTCTGTGAGCTGTTGTAAGACGGTTCTGCCCGGTTGTTCTATCACTCCAAATGCGGAGAGAATTGCTTTGGGGAGCAGCTCCGGATCAGAGATCGGGGCAAGTTCCACGAACCAGGCGCCGTCGGCAAATTGCTCGACCAGATCCGCAGCGATTTGAAGAGATAGACGGGTTTTGCCCGCGCCGCCGGAACCGGTTAGAGTTACCAAACGATGCTCACGGATCGCTCGTGCGACTTGAGCCATTTCCTTTTCCCGACCGATAAAACTGGTCAGCTGGGTTGGCAGATTGTGACGATACGTATCGAGCGTTTTTAAAGGAGGGAAGTCATCCGGCATGCCGGGAATGACCAGCTGGTTAATATGCTCCGGGCGGATCAGGTCCTTCAATCTATGCTCGCCCAGATCGCGTAAAGAAACATCCTTAGGCAGATCCTCCATCAGCAATTCTTGTGTCGCTGCCGAGATTAGCACCTGCCCGCCATGCCCTGCGGACATCAGGCGCTGGATACGGCTCATAGCTAAGTATCCATGATATTCCCCATCCTCCTGGATCTCCGCCTTGCCTGTATGGATGCCCATCCGCACTTCGATACGCGTATTTTCCCAATGTTCTGAATATAAATCCGTTTGGGCTTTAACCGCGGCGCGAACTGCATCTCCCGCCGTGTGAAACGCCACACAAAATGCATCGCCAACGATCTGGAAGACATAGCCGTCATAGAGGTCCATTGCAGATTGCAGGATCGCGTGGTGACGCTCGCGT
>JBKPQD010000222.1:0-7060 GCA_046733915.1 Chloroflexota bacterium | reverse complement strand
CCACAAAGATGCGGTGATTATCTCCGCCGGCCATTGCGATCGAATTCGGATCGAAATAAAAACGTGCGCGGTAACGCGGTTCGCTGTTTGGCGAATCATCCGTGACGTAGATCAAATTTGCATCGTCAATCACCGCCTGCAATCCTTTGGTGCCGACAAGCGCCGCAGCGGAGGTGACGCTTAAGTCGCCGGCATCGGTCACACTGCTTGTCCAGGCTGAGAGGTTGCCTGATTCAAAACCGTCCGTAAAGATCAAGTCAGAACCGGAACTGCTGCTGGTGGGTGTACGTGTAGGAGTATTAATCACTGCAGAAGTGCGAGTCGGTGTGCTTGTACTGGTGTTCACCGTGAGGACTAATTGTGGCGCATGGCTTCCCTCGCGCGAAGAAAAGAATACATCGTCTGTACCATCCCCCACCAATACAAACGTGTAGGTTCCATTCCCAGGGACGAGGGAGGTGACGTTATAGTCCGTCCAGGTGCTCGTGGCAATTGCACCTTTATTATCGTATGCGCCGCTCGTAAGCGCCGGACGATTATTCCATGTAATGCCGGTTTCATTCCATGTGTTTCCAGATGTGTACACCGCCGGACCATCCCTCGTCCCTTCTGTCGTGCTGTACACACGCAATTTAGCACTCTGCACTGCGCCAGAAAGTCCGCTCACCGAAAAACGGATATAGCTTTGGATCTCGTGGTTATTGGCTTTTATCACCCGCAGAGAATTTGCCGTACCAAAATTTGTTGCCGGGTTTGCCTGTTCTACACGCGCATCTGCTTGCGACGTAAACGTAAGAGTGGAAGTCGCCGCCGGCATCGCGTTCATTGCGTTTGCATTTCGCGAAAGCGGAACAAAATGGAAGACCAATAGGACGAGCAGCGCAGAAATGCCTAACAGCTTGACTCGAGATTTCCAACCTGTTCCAAAGGCAGTTCTGAATTTCAATAATAGTGGTTCTGTCGATTGAACTTTGTGAATCATGTTTTCTCCAGGCACCGGTCTCAAGCTCCTGTTGTTATAGAATTTCCGTGAGGTTCTGCAGGTGCAATTACAGAAGAAGCTAAGCAAATCCAAGTAATTCGACTGGAAGAAGCCGAGCTACGATTGGCCGAAAAAGGCAAAGTCACTTGACAATCCGTATTTTCTACTGGTTGGGTGCCATGAATCAATAACGCGATCGTCGATTCCCCGTTCCCCATCATCTTGATACTAAACGATGTATTCGTAATAAGTATTACGGAATTTCTCACAGGAAACATTACGGGATAATTGCGATACAAGAACCCCCCTACCACAGTACCCCCTGCGAGTTAGCCGCAATTATTTCAACTTATTTAAACAAATTGTTATTTGGGTTCGGTTCAAAATGAAAACTTCCGAGTTATCTCGGAAGTTTTCGTAAAATCATTCGCACCCAAGTCAACTCCATCGCCACGTTGTGCCCTCTTTGCTGTCTTCAATGATGACGCCGAGTTCCTTCAATCGATTCCGTATCAGGTCAGACACGGCCCAGAGTTTTTGCTTGCGAACCTCGCTGCGCACGTCTACAAGCAGATCAATGAATTTGTCAGCGTCGCCGGAGCCCTGTTTCTCCTGCAAGCGCAAGCCCAGTACACCGGTCAATTCCCGTAACATGGCTTGGGCGGGCTGCAGCTCTTCCTCCGTCGCACCTTGATCGCGGCCAGTGTTGGTAGCTTTGACGAGCTCATACAACGCGGCGAGTGCCAGCGGTGTATTGAAGTCATCGTCCATTGCCTCGATGAAGGATTGTTTCGTAGATTCCGCTTGGGCGGCAAGCGCAGAGGCTGCATCCGTAGCGAGTCCCTTTGCGGAAGTGGAAGCCGGTCGAAATGCGGATTTCAGCCGCTCGAGCGATTTTTCGGCGGCATCCTGCGTCTCGTCGTTGAAGATCAGAGGCGCGCGGTAATATCCCATCAAGACCAGCATTCGCATCACGTCGGCATCGCGTTTCTTGAGGAACTCCTTGATGCTGACAATGTTGCCCAGCGACTTGGACATCTTCTCGCCGCCTAACTGCAGCATGCCATTGTGCACCCAGTAGCGAGCGAACGGTTTGCCGGTATACGATTCGGTCTGGGCGATCTCATTCTCATGATGCGGGAAGATCAGGTCGTTGCCGCCGCCGTGGATGTCGATCTGTTCGCCGAGTTCGGCAAGGTTCATCGCCGAGCACTCGATGTGCCAGCCAGGACGTCCCTTGCCCCAGGGACTGTCCCAGGAAATCTCGCCGGGCTTGGCTGACTTCCAGAGGGCGAAATCCATCGGATGATCTTTTGCCTCTCCGACCTCGATCCGCGCTCCGGCTTGCATATCGTCGATTTTACGGCCGGAGAGTTTGCCATAATCAGGATCGCTGGATACACTGAAATAGACGTCCCCATTTGGCGCGGCGTACGCGGCTTCCTTTTGAATCAAACCCTGGATGAACTCGATAATGAGCGGCATGGTCTTGCTCACCTGCGGGTTTGCCGTAGCAGGCAGCACATTCAAATTCTCGAGATCGTTGGCGTAGTCTTCGATATAGCGCTGTGACAGCTTGAGGGGATCTTCGCCAAGCTGGTTGGCGCGGTTGATGATCTTGTCATCCACATCGGTGTAGTTCATGACGTGTTTGACCGAATAGCCGCGATATTCCAGATAGCGGCGCATAATGTCAAATACCAGCGCGGACATGGCATGGCCGACATGCGCATCGTTATACACCGTCACGCCACAGACGTACATCTTGACGATGTTCGGTTCGAGAGTTTCAAAATCTTCTTTTTTGCGGGTGAGAGTGTTATAGAGGCGGATCATGTGCTAAATTTACCACATACGCCCAAACTTACACCAGATTCCGTGTTGATTGATAAACAAAAACAGGGCAGGAAAGCCCTGCCCTGTTGGTCATTTACCTTTTACTTTTACTTCTTCTTCCTGCCGTTATCTTCTTCCACACGGGCGAAGATCATCCGACCGGCCGCGGTCTGGAGGACCTTAGTGACAACGACCTCCTTGTATTCACCAATATAGTCGTGACCGTTCTCCACGACAACCATGGTGCCGTCGTCCATGTAGCCCACACCCTGACCGAACTCCTTGCCTTCCTGGAAGATGTTCAAGGTCATGCGCTCGCTTGGCAACACCACAGACTTGACGGCATTTGCCAGCTCATTGATGTTCAAGATTGTCACGCCCTGTAGCTCGGCGACACGGTTGAGGTTGTAATCATTTGTCAGAATAGGACACTTCAGCTGCCGCGCCAGCACAACGAGCTTGTCGTCCACTTCGCGCACGCCCTCGGCGTTGATATCGCTGATGCGGACGAGGATGTTCGGCAGCTTTTGCAGCTCGGCGAGAACCTCCATGCCGCGGCGCCCGCGTTGGCGCCGCAAGCCATCCGGAGAGTCGGCAATATATTGCAGCTCGTTCAGCACAAAGCGGGGAATGAGAAGCGTGCCGGGCAGAAATCCTGTTTTGGCAATATCGGCAACGCGCCCATCGATGATTACGCTTGTATCCAATAAGATCGTGCGGTTGAGATTGGTCCAGGAGGACGAGGAACCACTCTCGCCGCCGCGTCCGCTCAGGGAACTAAACAGCCCCATGATATCGCCCTGGCGCATCACGAATAGCGAAATTCCCAGGTAGGCGCAAACAATCACGCCTACAAAGGGAAGGATCCGCCCAAAGGGTGCCGGTAGAAGGGAGAGCGGAAAGGCGAGCAAGGCGGCCGTCAGCAAGCCAACTACCATGCCCGTCAAGCCTGCAAAAAGTGTTTCCGCCGAGAGACGACCCAACTTGCCGCGTATGTAACGTGCCGGACGAGTTGTCACATATGGTGTAAGAACAAGACCTGCCAGTGAACTGATCAAACCGATAATGAGTGCATAGCGTATTGATTCTGCAATATTGTTCCCACCGAGGTGATATCCCCAAAATGCACCTAAAAGTCCTAGAATAATCATGCCGGCAAGGCGAAAAATAAACTCTATGCTCATAAAATAACTCCTTACGTACAAAAAATGAAAGAATAATAATGAACATCATAGCATGGCTGAATCAGCGAGTCAATCAACGGCGTCGGCGTTCATATAAACTTGTTATAATCTTCCTACATTAAAAAATAGTTTTTCGTCTATTATCCACCCATTAATTATGTCCCTGACCGATACCTTCCAGCGCCCTCTGCATGACCTGCGGATATCCATTACCGACCGGTGCAACTTCCGGTGTGTATATTGTATGCCCAAGGAGATCTTCGGGCCCGATTATGCATTCCTGCACCGCGATCAGATCCTGACGTTTGAGGAGATTACACGTCTGGCAGGCATCTTTGTAGATCATGGCGTTCGCAAGATTCGGTTGACCGGTGGCGAGCCGCTCGTTCGACGCGACCTGCCCGTTTTGGTGGGTATGCTCGCCAGAATCCCCAATCTCGACCTGACGCTGACCACCAATGGTGCCCTGCTTGCCAAACAGGCGCGCGCCTTGAAGGATGCCGGACTTCAACGAGTCACGGTCAGTCTGGATTCACTGGACGACGCGACGTTCAAGGCGATGAACGACGTGGATTTTCCCGTCCAAAAAGTGCTCGAAGGAATGGACGTTGCCGCCCAGGTAGGGTTGGGACCGATCAAGGTCAACATGGTCGTCAAGCGCAGTATGAATGAAGCGAGTATCCTGCCGATGGCGCGCTACTTCCGCGAAAAAGGCTATATTCTGCGCTTCATCGAATATATGGATGTGGGTCATTCCAACGGCTGGCGCATGGAAGAAGTGGTGCCGGCGGCCGAGGTCATCAAGATCATCAATGCCGAAATGCCGCTCGAGCCGCTCGATCCCAACTACCGGGGCGAGGTGGCAGAACGCTGGCGATACAAGGATGGCCGCGGCGAGATTGGTGTTATCGCCTCGGTCACGCAGGCATTTTGCCGTACCTGCACGCGCGCCCGCCTGACGGCAGAAGGCAAGCTGTTTACCTGTCTATTCGGCATTAAAGGCTTTGACCTGCGCGAGATGGTGCGCGGCGGTGCCAGCGATGAAGATATTTCTCAGGCGATCGCCCGCGTTTGGAGCAAGCGCACGGACCGCTATTCAGAGATTCGCTCGGAAAAAACAGTCTCGCTCCCCAAGGTGGAAATGTCTCATATCGGGGGATAAGGAAACACTATGCTTGCCTCCTCTCAACTTTATTTTTTCATAGGTGCCGCTTTGGCGTTGTTATTGATTCCCGGGCCTGCTGTTTTGTATATTACCACCCGCAGCGCCAGCCAGGGACGGATGGCCGGCCTCGTTTCGGTGCTGGCAATTGAGACCGCCAACTTTGCCCAAGCCGTCGCCGCCGCGCTGGGACTCTCCGCCCTCCTGTTATCGTCCGCGCTGGCATTCAATGTTGTGAAATATTTGGGCGCGGCGTATTTAATCTATTTGGGAATTCGCAAGCTCGTCTCACGTGGCGAAGGAATAGAAAATACAACCGTGAAAAGCGAAAGCCTTTCGCGGATTTATTGGCAGGGTTTTCTGGTCAACATTCTCAACCCAAAGACCGCCCTGTTCTTTTTTGCCTTCCTACCGCAGTTCGTCGCCCAGGAGCGAGGGAACGTCACCGCACAGACGCACGTACTGGGTGCCATCTTCGTCGGCCTGGCGATTGTCACCGATAGCATGTATGCCCTCCTGGCAAGTTCGCTGGCGGGAAAGTGGAAGCGTAATAAGAATTTTCAAAAGGGCGGACAGTATTTTGCCGGCATGGTTTACATTGGCCTGGGAATTACAACAGCCTTGACGGGTTCCAGGAAGTAATCGATGAGCAATCGCAAAGCCTTCGATTTGGATTCTTACATGGAGCGTATTCAACATACGCCTTGCTTTATTTGTGAGATGATCGCTGGCCGATTACAAGGGAATCATGTGATTTATCAAAACGATGAATTCATCGTTTTCCTAAACAAATATCCTACACAAGTTGGATACACTCTTGTCGCGCCGATTGCACATAAAGAACAGGTCACGGGAGAATTCACTTTGGAGGAATATCTGACATTGCAGCGGGCGGTGTATCATGTAGGTGAGGCGGTTCGGCACACGGTCGAGGCGGAACGGGTATACATCCTTTCGCTAGGCAGCCAACAGGGAAACCGGCATGTCCATTGGCATATTGTTCCTCTGCCGTATGGTGTTCCGTTCAAGGAACAGCAATTGGAAGCTTTGCGGATCGATCATGGCTACCTGGAAATTCCAGATCATGAGATGGTAGTACTCGCCGAACAAATCCGCCAGAATTTGGCATTCGCGGATCGCTGAGATGTTTGGTATTAATGGTTGTGAAGAATCCCTCGGCTGGCTGCAAAGCCCTCATGGCGTTGCCGTTTGCACGGAAGCATTGGGGGATGTTGTTTGAGTAGGAATGATCTTTCTGTCCAGAAGGTCGTTTGATATTTTGAGAAGTTCCTCTACGGTTGGCGGCTGTTTGAAACCCTGGATCATGCTCAGCGCTGCTCCGGATTCCCCGCTTTCCCGTTCGATCACGCTAAAACCGCTTTTGGTCGCTGCATACTCCTCATCGGTCAGTACATGCCCCAGAAAACAACATAACTGTAACTGGTATCCGAATGCCACGAGTGGATCGTTGTAACCAACCAACACGACAGGATAGGAAGCTTGCGGCGTCTTATCCAGCCAGCCTGCCTCCACGAGCTTGATCGCATTCTTATCGATCCACAAGCCGATGCGATGGTGGGCAGCTTTTTTAAATTCTGCAAAGTCGTGGGTCACAAGAATTTCCGGATGTTTATCCAGGTCTGCTTGCGAAAGCTGCTGAGCTTCCCCTTGGGTGAGATACGCCGCCCGAATCGAGATGGGTCTGCTGCAAGCAGATAGCAATCCAAGGATAACGAAAACGGTCACGAATTTCATTTTTCCATTTTGTTGCGGTACTAGTATAATCCCGTCCATGACGATCAAAACCCAACTGAACGATTCGATGAAAGATGCCATGAGGAGCGGCGACGAAGTCCGCAAGCGGACGGTGCGCCATGCGCTCGCCGCGATCAAGCA